>CACZKQ010000018.1 GCA_902781765.1 uncultured Elusimicrobium sp.
CGAACGTTTTTTAGACGTCAACATGACCCGCGCCAACACCAACACCGCGGGCAGCATTTATCAAACGGTTATTGATAAAGAACGCCGCGGCGAATATCTGGGTGCGACGGTGCAAGTGATTCCCCACATCACTAACGAAATCAAAAAACGCTTTACCGCTTTTGAACACGACACCGACGTATCTATCATTGAAATCGGCGGTACGGTGGGCGATATTGAATCACTGCCGTTCTTGGAAGCCGCGCGCCAACTGCGTTTAGAAAAGGGCCCGCAAAATGTAATTTGCGTGCATGTTACACTCATCCCGTATATCGCCGTTGCGCAAGAACTGAAAACAAAACCGACGCAACACTCCGTCAATAAACTGCGTGAGTTGGGCATTGAGCCGAGCATGCTGATCTGCCGCACGGAAAAACCGCTGAACGATCACTTAAAAGAAAAAATTTCGCTTTTCTGCAGTGTTCCGGCCAAGGCGGTCATTGAGTGTACCGACGCAAAAACCATTTATCACGTGCCGGAAATGTTTTATAAACAACAAGTGGACCAGCAAATTATTGCGCTACTAGGCTTAAAACCCACGCAAGAAGTGGATCCAAAATGGTTTGAATTTTTTGACAAAGCCATGAATCCGTCTAAAACGGTTAAAATTGCCGTAGCCGGGAAATATGCCGAATTTGCCGAAGCCTATAAATCAATTCACGAAGCCTTAAAACACGCGGGTATGAATAACGACGCTAAAGTAGAAGTGGTTTATATTAACACCGATAAAGAAAATGTTGCTGAAAAATTGCCGCAAGCCGACGGTATTTTAATCCCCGGCGGTTTTGGCGGGCGCGGCATTGAAGGGAAAATCGAAACGGTCAAGTATGCACGCGAACATAAAGTACCTTTCCTGGGTATTTGTTTAGGTATGCAATGCACAGTCATTGAAGCGGCGCGCAATTTATGCGGTTTGCACGACGCTAATTCTACCGAATTTGACCCCACTACCAAAGACCCAGTGGTAGACCTTACCCCCCAGCAGAAAAATGTAGTTTACAAAGGCGGCACCATGCGCCTTGGCAACTATACGGCAGATCTTAAAGAAGGTTCCCTTGCGCGCCGGTTATATGGCAAAGACCAAATTGTAGAACGCCACCGCCACCGCTACGAATTTAATCCGACCTATGTCAAACAACTCGCGGACGCGGGATTAAAAGTATCGGGTTGGCACGAGGGCGTACTTCCGGAGATTGTAGAACGGGAAGATCACCCGTATTTTATTGCTGGGCAATTCCACCCGGAATTTGGCTCTCGCCCCATGAGACCACATCCGCTCTTTGACGGTTTAATTAAGGCCAGTTTAAAAAACAAAGAAAGCAAAAAATAAAGTGAGTAATCAAAATTCCCGGTGTCTAAAAACACCGGGAATTTTTTAGTAAAATTTTTTAAAGATAATTGGAAGTTTCTCTAATTAGCTTTATCCCTTTTTCTCCTAATTCTTGATTTCCCCGTAGTTTTGTAAGCATGCTAATCGGATGGTTAACTTATGGCAATACTTCAAAAGTAGTGTGGGCTTCTTGGCCGTTACATGCTACCGATAAGCTATGCTTACCGGGAACAATCGGCCAAAATACTTTACACGCAGTCGTTGGATATTTTTTCCCGTCCAATTTCCACTCACACCTTGAAACGACACAATCCGCTTCCCATTTTAGCCGTTGCGAGCCGGACGGCACCGCCGGATCCCACTTATATACGTCTTGTTCTTTGGGAGTTAGCAGGCGAAGTTTTTGAGGCAAGGAAGCATGTTTTCCGTTGCACGTAGCGGGAAGCTTATTTTTAATAAAAATTTCTTCGCGCGTTTGTTTACACGTCGGGCCGGCCAACAAACCACTTTGCGTACAAATCGGCTTTCTTATAAGTCCTTCCGGCTCAGTAAACGGTTCCGAAGGATATTTTTCTTGTAAATAAATAGCAACGTCATGCAAAATTGGCCCGGCCCCGGTTATCCCGGAAACTTTCTGCATGGAGCTTGCATCAAAATTTCCTACCCACACACCAATCGTCCAACGCGCCGTATATCCAAACGCAAAATTATCTTTGTAATCCTTAGAAGTGCCCGTTTTGGCTGCCATCTCAAACGGAACAGATAACGAAGAATTAAGACCAAAGGCAGCCGACCGGGCTTGATTATCTTTTAAGATATCCGTTAGTAAATAGGCTGTTTGCGAGCTGAAAACTTGATGTGCTCCTTCGGAAAATACCAAATAGGGCTCGCGCGCTACTACCAACGGCCTATAATAACCGCCGCGCGCTAACATAGCATACGCATTGGTTAATTCCAATAGACGCACTTCCCCATTTCCCAAAGAAAGTCCTAAGCCATAGAACCCGGCATCTTTAGTCAAACTTTTTAAACCCGCTTTCCGTAGTAACATTAGTAAATTGGCCACCCCCACTTGCTCCGCCACTTTTACAGCCGGCACATTATAAGAACAGGCTAGCGCACGGCGCGCAGGCACGAGGCCATGGAAACTCTCATCATAATTATGGGGGCGAAATCCCCCTTCAAAAAAAGTTTCCTCATCTTCTACTAACGAACCGGGTGTCAAAATTCCCTGCTCAAAAGCAAGCCCATATACGAAAGGTTTTAGAGCAGAACCCGGCTGACGAAGCGCACGCACACCGTCTACTTGTCCCTGATGTTCCTGATCCTGAAAATTAGCAGAACCTACGTATGCTAAAATTTCGCCGGTATTATTTTCTATAACTACCACCGCTGCATTGGTTACATTTTGCTCACTCAAATTTTTTAGTTGATTTTTGATAATTGTTTCTGTTTGCAACTGCAAATCGCGGTCTAGCGAGCTAACTACTTGCACCGTATCAGAAGTAACTAAATTTTTAATTAGTTGTGTAAAATGGGGTGCATCAAACGGACGGTTTGTTGTGCGAAGTTCTATTTTTTCTTGTGTGGCTAAGGCATACATTTCTTCGTCTAAAAATTTCTCTTCTCGCATTCGTTTTAACACATATTTTTGACGTTTTAAAGCACGTGAAAAATACTTTAGCGGATTGTAATGGGTTGGAGATTTAATTAGTCCAACTAAAAACGCAGCCTGGGCTACGGATACATCTTTGGCCTGTACTCCAAAATAAAAAAGCGAAGCAGCCTCCACCCCTTGCGTTAAATTACCAAATTCAACAATATTTAAATACGTTTCTAAAATTTCTTCTTTTGTTTGGTTTTGTTCGGTCTTGTGTGCTTGCAATACTTCCTTAAACTTTCCACTCCAGGTTTTAGGATGAGGTTCTTTAGCCCGGGCCACTTGTTGCGTTATGGTGGAAGCCCCCGACGCAATTTTCCGTTCTTTGGTATTCTGCCAAGTGGCTCTTACTACCGAAATGAAATCTACTCCGCTATGAGAAAAAAACCGTTTATCTTCTGCCGAAACCGCCGCCGCCAGTAACCAAGGGGACATTTCGGACAAGCTTATCGGTTGCGTTTGCGTTTGCTGATTAGATAAAAAACTCCGCATGATAGCGCCATGACGATCATAGATTTGCAAGGAAGAAGATGCAAACAATTCTTCCCCGTTTGCAAGCAAACAGGGAAGAAATAACAAAGCTACTTGACACCACTTTTTCATGACTATTTTATAGTGAGTGAAGACGTGGCATTTCGGCCAAACACCGCCGGATCATACATCTGGCTGACCCAAGCACTTGGCCACGAGAAAGTACCGCTGGCTAAAGCACTGACGGCATAGGAATAAGTGTATGTCCCAGCCGGCAGATAATCTGCAAATGCAGCTAAATGCCCGTCATACTTTTCGGCACGGAAGAAATAAGAACTTTGATTGGCCTCCCGCAAGTCATTATTTAATTGTTTAGATTCTGTAGCCAACTGCGTGTTCACAATTTCAAATCCTGCCGGAACAAAATCTTCTAACACAACAAAATACCGCGGAGCTGAAGTTCGTACCGTTAACGTAATTTGATAACGTTCGCCCGCTACCACGTTTGTTACCGGTTCTCCGGTTAGTGTAGTTAATTGACGAGAAACATCAAACCCCACACTCAAAGCGCGGTCGTAACGCTCCGGAGCATACACTTGTGCCAACGTATAATACAATGTACCTGCCCCTTGTTTAGAAAAAGTTAATTTCGCTTCCGTTCCTTGCGGATAGATTTTAGCAAAAGGAATGTGTTGTTTGTAAGCACGCGCATCACGCCCCTTAAAGGAAGCCGTTTGCCATGTTTGGGTCCCTTGCGTAACTTTCGCTATGAAATCAGGCTCCACGGATTCCTGCTTCTTATAATATGTATTTAAAGCCACAAATGCGAGCGCATTGGATTGCGTGGAAGCCCAACAACCTTGTTCATTTAACTGCGTAAGCAACCACGAAACAGTCTTATAAGCTTGTTCAAAGGGTTGCTGCGAAGTAAGCAAGGCATCTAACGCAAGCGCGGTAGAAGTTGTGTCGTCCACATGTAACCAAGGCATTGCTTGAGACGAGCTAAAATACACCGAAGTCGGCGTATGAATTGCCTTGTTAATCATCCGTTGCGAAAGGGTCTTTTTAAAGCTCTCAGCACGACCGGAAACGTGCGCTTCTTTTAACAAGTACGCAAGCGCCGGTACCGGCAACGTAGCATATTTGGAATACAAATTATTAAATAAAGCATCTGTATTTTTTCCATACAAAGCCAATACATACGCAGCATACGCACGTGTTGTTTCCGTTTCATAGAAAGAATAATTATAAGCAAGCCGTGTTTGATTATTAAAAGCTTTTGCTAACCATTCCACTGCTTTTTTCAACACAGCCTCCGGGACGTGGTAACCTTGCTGTTTAGCCAAATAGGCTACTTCCAACGCATAAGAGGTAACGTATGGGTCTGCATAGAATGTATTTTCCCAATAACCAAAACCACCGCTAGAAGCTTGATACATTTCCAAGCGATCAAAAAGTTCCTGCGCTTTCTTTTTCTGGGCCGCTACGTCCGCTAATCCAAAATCTTTAATTAACGCTTCCCCTCTAATAACGGGAATAGATTTGGATAACTGTTGTTCCAAACACTCAAAAGGATAGCTAATCAAGTAATTCAGCGCTCCTTTTACTTGCAATAAGGCGGTAGAAGCCAACGAAAGTTCTACTTGATTCGTGGCAGTTGGACTCACGGACCCGGGTTTATCTAACAATTCATCTTGCGTATTTTCAGTAACGCCGTATGCCATCAGGGTTTGCAATTTTTCCACCGGTTCTACTTGTAATGTTGTCAGCATACCGTCTGTTTCTTTTCCTTTCCCTTGCACACGGAAAGCAACTTGCGACGAACCGGGATGCAACGCTTTACATTTCCAGGTTACTTCTTTGGCCTCCCCTAACGGAACTTGTACCATTTGTGTGGTACCGGTCAATTCTAATGCTCCGGTTGCCTGAGCAGAAACCGTCAATTCTCCTTTTTTATCTTCGTAATTATAAACTATTGCTCCGCAATTAAATTCATCCCCCGTACGGGCTAAACGTGGCAAATTAGCCGTAACCATAAGGGGTTTAGCCACTTGTACAGAAGTACTCGCGGAACCAAAATCAGCCGCACTTGCCGCTACGGCCATGATGCGGAATTTAGTTAAATTATCCGGCAACTTAAAGCGCACTTCTCCACGTCCTTTTGCATTGGTGAAAACCGTTGCGTTAAAATACGGAACGAATGAAAAATGACTTCGTAGATCGGCACCGCCCAGTTTAAAGGCACCACCGCCGCCACCGCGGTTTTCCCCTTTCTCCCCAAAGTTACGCTGCCCAATAACGTATGGGCGGTTGTCTGCTGTAAATACAGAAAGCGGGATATTTCGGTAGAATATATCAAAAGGATCCGGTGTTTGATAATTGGTAAGTGAAAGTACACCTTCATCTACCACCATTACGGTTACTTCAGCCGGAATTGCTTTTCCGTTTACTTTAGTGGTAAGTTTTACGGTTACTTCATCTCCCGGGCGATACTTCTTTTGATTCGTTTGAAGCGATACGTTGATTCGCTTTTTTTCCGGAGCTACTTTTAAAGCAACGTATCCTATTTTGCCTTGCGGTTTACCCAAATCTAAACCTTGGTCATTCACCGGGTCGGCAGAACGGCCGCGAACCAACATCACGCCCACATATACGTTGGGAAGATAATTTTCTTTAATCGGCACGTCAATATAATCCTCCCCTTTTTTAACACGCGTAATCCATGCATCTAAAATACCTTCGCGCTCCACCGTTACCAGCGCAAGTGCATCTTCGTAAGGCGATTCTACGCTCACACGTGCCCGTTGCCCCGGCTTATAAGAATTTTTATCTTGTTTTAAAACTAAAATATCCTCATCATTTTGGGACCAATACGTATCGGCGGAACCGGAAACGTACACGTCCAAGCCGCCTAAGATTGTATGTCCGGCCTCATCTTTGGCTGAAAAAGTAATTAAGTAATTTCCGCCTTCACTGGGCGTAAAGGAAAAGGTACCTCCTTTATCGGTGATATCAAACGCTTGAGAAGGAAGTTCTATTTCTTGTTTTTCACTTACCCATTCCAAACGTCCGGAAAGCCCCGTCTTGCGCACGCTATACCATTGGACTTTACGAATATTGGCCACAATATGCGCCGGGACACGTTTCCCTTGCGGGGTAACGGCAATCACGTCCGCCTGGAGCGGCTTGCCCGCACGAAGTTGATTGGATTTTATTTTCGCACCGATATAAAAATCCCCTGGGTGAACCGTAACCGTTTTACGGGCAAATAAATCCTGTTTGGCCGGAGACTGGACTCCCACTTCCACAAACACATCTGTTGGGATTGTCACTTCCGGTAATGTTACGTCAAAAGAAGTGGCTCCTTTATCATTTGTTTTTTCATTTATGCTGGCAAGGAGCTTTCCGTTTTGTTTATATTCGTCTTCGCGTAAGAAATAAGGAATAAAAGTATACTCATCATACGAGTCCGGATTAAACCAAGCAGAGGCCCGGTGTACGGACCATTTGGCGGGAGCTTGCGTTAAAGGAGCTCCAAAATTATATAACGCAACCGCCGATAATTTAGCCTGCATACCCGAAGTATAGTTGGTTTTATCTGCTTGCAACGTAATTTCAAAATCAGCCTGTTTAGCAGTTTCTACGCGAATCGTGTGATACGTTGTTTTTGGATCGGACAGGCCCGCAAGGCTAGGGGTAAATGCCAATTCCCATTCCCCGGTATGGGCGGTTTTGGCAATCTCAAACTCTTCACTAAAACTACCTTGGTTAGACAAAACAATTTCTTTGGAAGCTACTTCCTCTCCGCGGCTGTTACTTAGGGTTAATGTCCCTTTCATATCCGTCGGGTAAGTCCACCCTTGTGTAGTAAGAAAACGCGACAACCCCTTCACATATACCTTTTCACCCGGACGGTAAATCCCACGTTCCGTAAAAAGCTGAGTACGCAAAATATCGCGCTGGGCCGCATAAGTAAAAGGAATGTTTAAACGCCAAAGTTCAAGCCCGTTGTTAAGTTCGGTACTAAGTACGGCATCTCCTCCGGCGCTGGAAATAAACGCATACAATTTAGGCTGTCCCCAGGACGGTTTTTTAGCAACTAATTTCTCCCAACCGGGAGCCAACGCTAAGCCATTTTCATCGGTAGATCCCGTCCATAAAACAGTATTGGACACGTCTCTTATTTCCACATTCATAGCCGGCAGCGGAGCCCCCGTCTTTAGCGAGGTTGTCCACACCAAAATAGATTGCGGCGACGTTTTAAAGGTAACCCCAACGTCCGTTATATTGCTTAACGAAGAAACCCAACATTCCTCCTCTGTATTTCGGCGAGATAATTGTACTTGCGTAAAAATAATACTGTCTTGCCCGGTGGGTTTAAAAGAGGTCAAGTCAAAAAATGTTTTAATGGCTTTATCTTGCACCGATTTAAACGAATAATCCCCTTGATAAGTGGGAGCTTGTAAATCCACTTTTTTACAATAACGGGTTTCTTTGGAATCAAATGGAATAAAATTATCTTTATTAAACCGGGCCGCTTGCACCGGTAAAGAAGCAATATTCATCAGTTCAATTGGCAGGCGCGGTTTTAAATAACTTTCCAACACTCCAAACCCACCGGAAAATTCTACCGACGGACAATAACCGCTATTGGTGATTTCAAACGTATAATCTTTCCCCAATTTATTACCGTAAATATCACGCAAATTTTTGGAAACGGTTACTTGCACCGGTTTATTTGGCGGAAATTTTAAGAAGGAAAGCGACATAAAGAAAAAAGCAGTTCCTTGATTCATTTCTTCCTCTGTAAGTGCATAGTCGTCGCGATACATTTCACGCAAGGACTCCCCTAATTTTGCGCCGGGGTTAATGACGATCTCGCTTCCTAATGTATCTAAATTATCGTCTATAGAATCCGGAAGAACTCCTTGCGGGGAAACCTTGATTGCGCGTACAAGTTCACGTAACCGAACTGGCGAAGAAAAACGAATCCCCGGTGTAAAAGGCAAACAACCTTCTTTCTTAACTCCTTGTACGGTTAATTCCGGATAGGTAAAAAAGTGCGTGGTATAATTTTTTTGCATACCCAACGGGCCCTTATTGGCTTTGAGCCCTTGCCGCAAGGTCAGCGTGTAATGCGTTCCTTGGGTTAATGGATGAACCGGGCTTAACACCACTTGTTGGTTTTTAGGAAGATTGGAAAAGTCCTGTTCCCATTCTACGTCCGTTAAGGCACGCGCCGTTAGGGAAACTTCCTGGCCCGAAGCATCTTGTAACGTGGCAAACTTAACTATATTTTCCGGGGTAACTTCCATATTAAATTGCACGTAGAACAACGGATTTAAGCTAATCCAATGTTCGTTATTTCGGGGAAGGAGCTTGCGGACTTGAGGAGTTTTGGTAGAAAAAGTAAATATATGCGGAACAGCTAATTTTTGACCGGATACGCGAGACGTAAACCCTTTTTTAAGCTGTACCACAAACTGAGTGGCTTCCGGCCAGTCTTCGGCCGGTTCAAATTGTAGTGTTTGGGTACCGCTATAACGGCAAATACCGGCCACGCTGGGAGTAATGGTTAAAGGGCAGTCTTCCGCTGAAAATTGACTTGCTTCTGCTAATGCCGTAACCGGCTGGTTAAATGTCAGCGTTACTGACTGGCGTGCGCTTGCTGCGTCTGTACCGCGCGGGGCGGAAGAAAGCACTTTAAGCGGGGCGGCCTGCAGGCTCACCGCCAGAAAAGAAAAACACAAAACTTCCAGAAAATAGTTGAACCACTGAATTTTTTTCATATAAAAAACTCCCCTAGTTAAGCTACTTATATATTAGCATTTTAACAAGGGGAGAAAAAATATTACAAAGCTATACCGGCTTCTTGATCAAGGCAGACACGCTGGAAACGGTATACTGACCCACTACTACGCGTACCCGTGTAAGGATAGTCCCCCCCCGAACATACTTCAGGCATAGGGTTACTTCTGTATACGTGGCATATCGTTCCTGCGGCTGCTGTACTGCTGCACCCGGACGGATTGGTCTTGGAGCCATTTGTAGTGAATTCCCCTGCTCCGTTATCACCCAGCCAACAAGAAGAGCTTCTTATTTTGACTTCCAAACTCAGATTGGAATCACAATAAACGTTGGCCGGAATGTTTTGACAGCGCGCAACATCTACGTATACCCAACGACAATTCGGAGGGTTCGTACCCGCAGGTTTTCCACAATCATAACCCAATAACATTACCTCTTGGGAATTATTTAGCAAGAGAGAACAATTTGTACTATCTCCTATACATGCGTTGCGAGGGCACCACGCTAAGGTTTTATCCTCTACATTCTCTGTGAAATCGGGAATATCCCCCCCGGCTAAGCGCAACCCGGCTCTTAACTCTTCAGGCGAAGTAAAATCCTCTGCAAGTAACTCATCAGGAGATGCCTCTCCCGTAATTGACAAAGTGCCAACATTGATTGTATCGGCGTAAGAACGCAACGCAGGAGAATCCGAAATGCGGCGAGTCAAGTTTGTAGCAAAGGAATCGTTGAAAAACCACACTTTTCCACCCCTGCCCGCGAGATTCAAGGTCAATCCTCCTCCCAACGCAGGGCTTGTATTCGTCGCCGAATAACTACTCAAATTTCCAGTTGGTCCTTGGAATACCCCATCACTAACACTTAATCCAGTATCCCCGGTGGAAGTTAATCCGTTGATATCATAAATTCCTTGGCCTTCCCACGTAAATCTAGATTCATTCGTTACATACAAATTATCCGTTTGTAAACCTTGCAGGAAAACAACTCCGTCCGCCACTTTTAGTTTCTGATATTGCCCCAAACGCGACGGATTATAGCTAACGGACGATATGGTTTCCGCTGCTACAGGCAAGCTTAAACCAAGTACCAACAAAAAATATAATTTCTTCATTATACAATCTCCTTTTACCCTCTTTATTAAGTTTACAAGATGAAACGCAAAAAAACAAGTATTTTTTGTTTTTTGTACAATATATGAAGACTGTATGAAAAAAACTGCTAAAAACCCATTTAAAGATAAAAAGCTTTCTTCGTTACTGATTAAATTCTCTGCACCCGCAGTAGCCGGGATGTTTGTTAATGCCTTGTATAACATTATATCCCGCATTTATGTGGGGCAGGATGTCGGAGCAGATGGGTTAGCCGGGATTACGGTACTATTTCCTCTCGGCCTTATTTATATTGGATTTAGCGCACTAATCGGGGTGGGAACCAACGCACTTTTCTCTATCCGGTTAGGTGAAAAACACTATCAAGAAGCTCACCTAATTTTGGGAAACGGATTCACGCTTTTAACCCTTGTTTCTACTGCGCTAACGGTACTGGCTTATCTATTTTTAGACCCGTTTCTAGCGCTACTGGGTGCAGATGCGCAAATCCTGCCTTATGCACGGGATTATGCCCTCGTCGTGTTACCCGGCTATTTGCTTTTTGGTATCGGGGCCGGTATGAATCACTTTATCCGTTCCTCCGGGCGCCCTAAAACGGCAATGGCCACCCAATTTATAGGGGCTTTCATCAATTTGGTATTGGGGCCTATTTTTATTTTTGGCTTTCACTGGGGGATTAAAGGTGCGGCAGCAGCTACCGTTGCAGGACAATTTATTTCTTTCTTGTGGGTAATGTACTTTTTAACAAGCAAACAGAGCCCCTACCAACTACATGTAAAATATTTCCCTCTTAAAAAACATATCATAACCGCAAGCTTGGCGATTGGATTTTCCCAATTTGCATTTCAATTAGCTTCCAGTCTGCTTAATATTGTGTTGAATCATGCCCTTTTACGGCATGGAGGTAATTTGGCTATTTCCGCCGTAGGCATTGCGATTAGCGTGAACACCTTGATTTTGATGCCTTTATTGGGTATTTCGCAAGGAGCCCAACCCCTTATCGGCTACAATCACGGAGCCAAAAAATTTACAACAGCTATCCATACCTTAAAAATGGCTATGAATTGGGGGATGCTTATCACTACGGTAGGTTTTATTTTAATTGAGGTATTTGCTGTGCAAATTGCGTCTGTGTTTAATTCGCAAGATACTGCACTGATTATTTTGTCGGCACGCGTACTACGCATTTTTAACTTATTGCTACCGATTGTACCGTTGCAAATTATGGCAACCAGTTTCTTCCAGGCCATTAACCAACCGCTTAAGGCCGCTTTTTTGAGTTTATCCAGGCAAGTTCTTTTGGTGCTTCCGCTTGTACTGATTTTACCCCTGTTTTGGGGACTAAACGGCATCTTCTTTGCACCAGTGGTGGCAGACGGCGTTTCCACCATTTTGTCTGTCTACTTACTGCAACGCTTTTTTACCGCACACGGGCAAACCCTTTGGTTCAAAAAAAAGCACTAACGCATTATTTATCCGTCAAATAATGGCATCCGATAGACCGTTTATTTTTCAAAGCGGCGTACGTTATTAAAAGGGCCGTTTGCGTGCCGTTACGTAAATCTAATAATTCCTGGCACAACGCAGCACCTTTGTAAAAGACGTCAATTTCGTTATGTAAGTGCCGCAAAATTTTCTCTGCGCGGCCCAAGTGTTTGGAACTGCGAATGAGTCCCACATAATTCCACATGGTACTACGAAGCGTAGATAAATCTTGCTTAATTAAATTTAAATCCGGCTCCTCTACCGGGGCCACCCATTCTTTGGGGGTAGGCATATAAAAAGTGTTCGCTTGAATTTCGGCGGCATCTTCTTGGGCGCACAAATATCCCATTCCAACGGCTTCCAATAAAGAGGTACTCGCCAAGCGATTAGCACCGTGATAACCCGTACAAGCGGTTTCCCCGATAGCATTTAGATGATGGATGTTCGTCCGGCCTTGCGCAGTGGCAAAAATCCCCCCACAGAAATAATGCGCCGCCGGAACTACCGGGACCGGTTGTTTGGTCAAATCAAAACCGCTTTCTAAACATTTTTTGTAAATAGCCGGGAAACGTTCTTTCGTTTCTTCTGCCGGGCGGTGGGAAATATCTAAATAGACACACTCGTGCGAAGTTTCTAACCGTTCCTGTTCAATTGCCCGCGCCACAATATCACGCGGAGCCAAATCTTTTAAGGTATGATAACGCGCCATAAAAGCTTCGCCTTTTACATTACGCAAAATAGCGCCTTCGCCGCGTAAAGCTTCGCTAAGCAAGAAACTTTTTCCTTTCGCAAATACCGTAGGATGAAATTGCACAAATTCCATATTCATCACGCGCGCACCCACCCGGTAAGCCATGGCAATCCCATGTCCGTAAGCATGGTCCGCATTGGTAGTATGACGATAAATCTGCCCCACTCCGCCGGTGGCTAAAATAGTTTTTTTAGCGCGCACCGCAAACACTTCGCCCGTTTGGGTATCTAATACGTACGCCCCAAACACCGTCAGGGGGCGATAGCGGTCCAGCGGGTCTAAAGAACTGTGTGAAAGCGTCAATAAATCAATGGCAGAGGCATGCTCCTGCACTGTAATAAGCGGATTTTGGCGAACGGCTGCTTGTAAAGAAGAAAGCATGGCATGACCGGTTGTATCTTTAGAATAAATAATCCGGTTTTTACGGTGCGCCCCTTCCCGCGTAAAACGGAGTTGATGATGTTCATCCCGGTCAAAACTAACGTCTAAATCTTTTAAAAATATTTCCTCTACGGCTTTGCATCCGGCTTGGGAAAGCGTCCGCACGGCAGGGATATTGCACAAGCCGGCAGTAGCTAATTTAACATCTTCTACTAAATCATCTATTTTAATTTGCGGTTCATATACAATGCCGCCTTGCGCTAAATCACTATTAGCTTGCGGCATTTCCCCGCAACACAATACATGCGAACGTAGGCCTTTTTTAGCGGCTTCGTGCGCATAAACACAGCCGGCTAAACCGGCCCCAATCACTAAACAATCCGTATCAATAATCTTCATACTTAATATTATATAAAAACCCGTTTTTGAAATATAGTAAAAAATCATAAAAAACGCTTGCGTTTCTGTTTAGGATTTGTTATTATATCTGTCCTTATTTTACAACATGTATTAAATTTGCTATAATTTTTAGGTAGATAAGAAGTAATTCTCCTTATCTGTATTTGTTAAAAGGAGAAAGAAATGAGCAAGATGTTAGAAAAAGTAGCTTCCATTCTTTTTGTGTTGGGTGAAAATGTTAGCGGTGCTAACTACTTAATCCGCCACCACAAATAAGAAGGGCAGCCACCAAATGAAACACCCGTCAAGCAAATTGCTTGAGGGCGTTTTCATTTTATACATACCGGCTAAAATTTTCTTACCTAATTAAGGCTTTTTACAAACTCCGCTGGCATTACAATTGGTATATCCAACAGAAATACAAAAGTCTGTTTTGTTATTCTTACCCTTACATGTATCCGGCGACAAACGCGTTTTTCCATACGATTCCGGGTAAACCGTAATGGTGTACATCCCGCCGATACGCTCCGCCGTAACGTTCACATCATACTTATTGCTAGAATCTTTGGTGCTGTTGATAGTAACCTGAAAATATTTTGTTTTCGTACAATAATTACTAGACGGACTACAATTTGTCTTGTGTTGCAACGCAATATCAAGATCGGCGATTTTAGGCTGCATTATATCCGCATGGTCCTGGTGATAGCGTTCCACGGCCTCCATAACAGCGTGTGCCGCTACCAACCCTTCCGAGAACTTACTGCGTTCCGCCGCCTTCCGGTAAGACCCTCCGGCAATACCCATCAAAATAGCCAAAATGATCACCACCGTCATAAGTTCAGTTAATGTAAACCCTTTCTTATTAGTATTTTTCATAAAATCCTCTTAAAAAGTGAATATATTTAATTATAGCCTTTTTTAGTCAACTTGCAACTATTTTTAAAAAAATTTGAAAAAAATGATAAAAACCGATATACTAACGATAAAGGAGCTATTATGATGAAAAGAAAATTTGGTTTTACGTTAGTTGAGTTATTAGCTGTGGTAGTGATTGTTGCTATTTTGACCTCCGTGGCCATGCCGCAATACCGCAAATCAATCCGGCGGGCTGAAGCCACCGAAGCCTTGGTTAATTTGCGCTCTGTATACGATTCTGCAAAGCGTTATAAATCCGCCAATTCCACACCTCCGCTTAAATTAGCAGGTTTAGATGTGGAGTTTTTTGACGCAAATGTATCCGATGCTAATACATTTTTAATTGGAAAGTTCGCGTACACTTTTTCTAATGACGGTGTTCAAGCGTGCCGGTTAAATGATGGCGGATACTGCTTTAAGTTTTACTACAAACATGCTACCCATGGGAAAGATGCACTCCTATGCGAGGTACAAAATAGCAGCCCTACCGGAACGTGGCTTTGCGGTTCTTTGGGGACCTCAAAAAGCGGTTCATACGTGTTAGAATAATTTTGATATTTCCCTAAAATAACTCCCTGGTTTGTATGAAAGCCGGGGAGTTTTAGTTTAAATAACACACGAAGGGATTTTACTATTGTTGCAGACAAGGCAAATTATCTCTTACCGGGACCCATTCCTCTCCTTGTAATACCACACTGCTAACAGCACCAGGCGTAAGATTTTGCCAATACTGCACTTTACAATTTGCCGTCGGGTAGCACTTAAATGGATACGCATCCGCTTCTTTGCAAATTGCGTACGGAACTTCGTAATTCCGCCGTACGTGTTCGGGTGCCCAGGAAATTCCTTCTTCTACGCAAGAAGAACAGAACGCCTTTCGGGAATAATATCTCTTACCGGGGACACAAGTCGGGCATGCTCCTCCGGGGGTGCAATCTGCTGGGATATAACCTCCTATTTGCTGGCTACTAGGGGAAGTAATAAAACTAGCGGCGGAAGGACTTAATTCACATTCGTAAACTGCTATTGGGCTGTCAATACTTGTATACGAAAATCCCCCTCTAAGACTAGGCCCACATCCCGAATTGTGCTTAGGTACACAGGCTCCAAGCACGTAAGTACACAAAGAGTCAAGTTTCTCCGGATCAGTTTCCGTTTCTCTAAGGCCTCCGTTATGGTCGTCACAAAAAGACAAGGGCGACAACCAACGTATCGGTTCACAATGTTCTTCCCACGTGTCCGGGTAACGCCACTCTCCGCTTGCTTCATCACATACTTCGGTACGCGTCTTGTTTCCTTTGTATCCTTCTCCACAAGAATCCGTTTGTGTTTCGGCCGTTCGGCACGTATCGTCCCATTCCGTATACTGCCACTCCCCGTTTACACATTCCGTCACTTCCCGCGTCTTCCATCCGCACATCCCTTCTCCGCATGCTTCGCGTAAAACCGGCTCCCCTTTACACGGAACGGCCTCACAACTACCCGTCCACGTTTCCGGATAATACCATACCCCACGCTCTTCATCACACACTTCCGTACGCGTTTTTGTTCCGGTTGTTCCGGGTTCTTTGCTTGCACAATCGTACGTTTCCGTTTGCGCCGATCTGCAAGAACCGGTCCAATCGCTATACTCCCAATGTCCGTTTACACATCCCTTTACCGTCCTCGTTTGCCATCCGCAACCTGCACAAGCTCGACGAAGTACCTGTTCTTCTGTACAAGGATTGGGATCCGGGTCGGGATTGGGATCCGGTAGCGTTGCCGTACATTCCGTAGCTACTCTAAGATCTTTTAAATCATCACATTTTGGGTAATCTTTGTTTAGGTCCTTACATGCCGTCCCTGCACAACAGATACGTCCGTCCGCGTAAGATAGCATCTTCAACTCGTACGATTTACTGCGGCTACTGGCTAACATGCCGGTTCCTTTTAATTGATACGTAAAATTCTTTGTACTTGCTTGTGGAATAATTTGGGATAAGTTGATATCCCCAATATACGGTTTATCCATGGCGCAACGGTACTCTTGTTCAGTGCGCACCGCGGCCATTAGTTCTTCCGCTTCTGTGGTCTTGCGGGTCTCTACTACTTTGTTAAATTTTGGTAGCACTACTGCCGCCAGTACACCGATAATCACCACCACTACCAGCAGTTCTGTTAATGTAAAGGCTTTCTTTTTATTTATTGACATAAATTTCTCCTAATCCGTCCCTTATGTTTAAAGGTAAAACGCCCCATACACAAGGTAAGCAAGCGGGGATACATCCCCCCTCATCCGGATTAAG
>CACZKQ010000019.1 GCA_902781765.1 uncultured Elusimicrobium sp.
AAAAAAAAACCTGTCAAGCGTTTTCTTTTCACAATACTAAAAGCCAAGCGGCAACTTTCGTTGCCGCTTGGCTACAATTGATATTCTGTAAGAATAACCGTTATTTGCTATGCTTGGCAATTAAACTCTTAGCCGTCATGTCGGCCGGTTTTTCAATGCCCATTACGTCTAGCACCGTTACGGCAATATCGCCCAGGTTGCCAGTCGGTTGCATTTGGGCGTTGCGGTCATCTTTATTTAAGTAGATAAAGTCCACCAAGTTCGTAGTGTGCGCCGTTTTGGGCATATTGATTTTTTCGTCCCACATTTCTTCGGCGTTGCCGTGGTCTGCAGTAATAAAGACGGCATAGTCTTTCGCCAGTGCCGCTTCGGTTACGGCTCCGGTGCATTCGTCCACCACTTCTACGGCTTTGATGACCGATTTTAAATTCCCGGTATGGCCTACCATATCGCAGTTGGCAAAGTTAATGACAATAAAATCATACTTGCCGGAATTGATTTGGTTAATGGCTTCGTCCTTAACGATATAGGCTTCCATTTCCGGGTGTTCGGCAAACGTAGCCGGATCAAAGCGGCCTTTCTTTTCAATACGGTCTTCGCCCGGATACGGTTTTAAGAGTTTTCCGTTAAAGAAAGACGTTACGTGTTTGAATTTTTGCGTTTCGGCCAGGCGCAGTTGCTTTAAACCCGCTTTGGAAATCACTTCGCCGAGCAAATTATCCATGCCGCCACCGTCTGTCATAGAAGGCAAGGCGTTATACGGGAAGGCATCATAATATTTCGTTAACCCACAGTACACACACGGAACGCGCGTGCCGCGGTTTTTGCCCGGGTAGTCATCATCAATAAAAGCACGGGTGAGTTGGATAGCGCGGTCCTGGCGGAAGTTAAAGAAAATAACGGAAGAACCTTCTTCCATGCCTTTATAATCGCCCAGAACTGTCGGCGGGATATATTCGTCCACCATCGGGCCGCCGTCGGGCGTTTTTAAAGTTTTGTAATCCTCGGCTACCACTTCTTCGGCCGTCGTTCCGTGCAACCCTTGCGCGCGGACAATTAAATTATACGCTTTATCGGTCAAGTTCCAATCTTCGCCGCGGTCCATAGCATAGTAACGGCCCTGGATAGTGGCAATTTTACCTACGCCGTATTCCTTCATTTTTTCTTCTAACGTGCGGATATAACCGATAGAACTTTGCGGCGGCGTATCGCGGCCGTCTGCAAAAAAGTGTACGTACACTTGCTTAATTCCCTGTTCGGCGGCAAATTTGATAATAGCATGCAGGTGGTCTTGGTGCGCATGAACGCCTTCGTCTTGCACCAGGCCCATTACATGAAGCGGTTTGTTGTTATCCAAACAATTTTTGATACAGGCGGCAAACGGTGCGGATTTAAATAAGGAACCGTCCTCAATCGTATCTTTTAAGCGTTTAAGTTCCTGAATAACAATGCGCCCGGCCCCCATATTGAGGTGCCCCACTTCGCTGGACCCCATATATCCCGCCGGCAACCCTACTTGTTCTCCGGAAGCTTCAATTTGTGTATGCGGATATTCATTCAAATATTTGGTGATATTTGGAATCTTGGCATTACTCACTGCGTTATACGGTCCGGCTTTCGCGTTCCCCCAGCCGTCGCGAATGATTAAAACTACTTTTTTCATAATACATTCTCCTTAGTAACACACGTTAAATCTTTCCAGCGTTTTTGTTGAAAAGCAGTTAATTGTTCCAACGTATGAACGCCGTATTCTTCTAACGTGTTTAAAAAATAATAAAAAATCTGTTCGGCCATTTTTGTATCGGCCATAGCGCGGTGCCAACCTTGGCAACTGATACCAAGTGCTTGGGCAATATTTCCCAAACGGTTACTTTCAAAGCGGCCGCTTTTGCGGGCAAGTTTCAGTGTATCAATTACCGGATAAGGCGGGAAATTCATACCGCACGCTTCAAACTCCGCTTTTAAAAAAGAGAGGTCAAAATCGGCATTATGCGCTACCAGCACACACCCATCCAATAAACTAACTAGACGCGGCAAAATATCTGCAAAGATAGGAGCATCTTGGACCATTTCATTGGTAATTCCATGAATGGCAACGACTTCCGGCAGCATAGGAATTTGCGGGTTTAAGAGGGTGGAAAACTCCTCCAACACTTTCCCATTTTGCGATACGGAAATCGCCAGTTCGCAAATTTTACCTCCCTGGGTAGCATAAAGCCCGGTTGTTTCGGTATCTAAACAAGCAAACTTGAGCGAATTTAATTCCATATTACCACACTAAATAAAAACGTAAACGTACTAAGAACCCTAAAAATATAGCAGAAAACATTCCCATGTAAAACGCAAAATTAGTTACGTCCAGTAAACGGATTTTGCGCGCATAAATACACGCGCCGCACCATACCAATAATAAAACAATCCACCGCCAGCCCGGAAGCAACATAATTAGAAAGAAAATAGCACGCGCCGTCATCAGCATCCACTGTTCATCAAAGGTGGGATAATCGCGCCCGTAGCGGTCTTGCTCAATAGTAAAAATCCCCTGGCCAACCACACGGGTAGCAAGTACCAAACCCACACAGAAAATAATCCAATGTTCCGCAAAAAAGTTACCGGTTTCATACAATACGCGAAACGGAACACACAAAAATAGGAAAAGCATATTCGCAAATGTTTTGGAGAAAAAAGATAAGAAATACCCATATTTCATTCTTCCTCCAAAATTAAATAATCGCGCTGAAAACATATGAAATAAGGACAAAAGAATAATCACCACCCATCCGGGTAAATCCACCAATTCCAAAAAAGGCCAAGGCATCGTTAAATACCGGTAACACAAAAGTAAGGCCAACACAAAAAACACACATCCATGAACTAAAATCCGCTTGATTTGATTTTGCGCACGCAAGTTCTCGGCGGATTCAAAACAGAAAATAAAATCCGTCAAAAAATAAGTTAAAAATAGACGCCAAAAAACAATCATTTTTCCTCCTTTGGCAATTGCACGGTAAACGTACTTCCTTTACCGGGTACACTTTCTACCGTTAATGTACCGCCATGTGCTTCTACAATTTGCTTACTGATAAAAAGGCCCAAACCGTAGCCGGGTTTATCGGCATGCACTTGATGAAATTTTTGAAATAATCCTTCCACTTCCTTAGCGCTCATACCGATCCCGCTATCCGTCACCGTAATACGGTAGCATTTTTCATCTTGATTTGCAGTTATTTTTACGAAACCTTTTTCGGTAAATTTAATAGCATTGGAAACTAAATTGGTAATCACGCGTTGTAACAATTTAGGATCAGCTAAAACGGAAGTGATAGCTACTTGGCTAGAAAGTGACAAATTCTTTTCTTGTGCAGTGGGAGCAAGTGTTCCTATCACGCGCTCAATTAGTTCTTTTGCGTCCACACGTTGCTTTTGCGGAATGCTCATTCCTATTTGTACGCGCGAAACATCTAATACATCTTCTAACATGGCCGATAAATTACGTGCCGCTTGATGCATCAGTTCCAAATAATTCTTTTCTTCTTCTTTGGTAATTTTGCCGCTTTGCAAAATGTAAATATATCCTTGTAAACCCAGTAGCGGCGCGCGCAAATCGTGCGCAACGGACCGAAACACCTGTTCTTTCATCTCGCTAACTTGTTGGGCGAGTTGTAAAGCTTGGTAATCTTTTAAATCTGCCGTCATTTGGTTAAAGGCATTGATGAGTTCCTTAAACTCCCCCCAACCAATTTCCGGGTCTACTTTTTCGTCTAAATTTCCATGGCTGACTTCGCGTGCCGCATGCGAAAGCGCCGCAATCGGTTCACCCAACTGTTCGGCAAATGTCAGTGCGCCAAAATAAGAAAGGGTGGCAATTGTCAGCAAAAAAAGTGCCAAAATAACATTGGTGTAATAAATACTGCGGTAGGCTTCACTCTTTCGTTGCAAAACAACCACATAAGCTCCCAAAATAGGTGTAGGCGCATAGGCCCCAACGTAGGTTTCCTGCGGTGTTTTGAGGTTTTTAATTAGACGGGATTTCCCGGCAAAAGCTTGCACCAGCGCCTGTTCATCAAAGGCCGGGGTGTATAAATAATCCGCTGTGTACGTTTGTCCTTCTTGGTCCACAATATAAACGTGACCTGTCGTTCCAATACGTTGTTCTTGTACTCGTGCCAAAAAGCTAAAAAAACTTAAAATCCCATACAAAAAATCGCCGTTCGCAAGCGGATAAATAAATTCGCTCACCGGCCGACCGGAAATCACTTCAAACCGACTCACAGAAATACGCCCTTCCTTTGCAAGTTGGGGTAAAGTTGGGTCGTCACTTAAATCCAACGGAGGTAATTGACTTAATTCTTGTGTTTCCCCAACGCGGTATAATTCCTTACCTTGTGGCGAAAGAACTGCTAACATCAAAAAATCGGGATTGGCTGCCAAAGCTTCTTGCAACAAAGGAACCGGCGTTTTCTTCTTCGCTAAGACTTCGTCTATATTTTGCGTGAAAGCAAGCCGCCAGCCCAAATCTTCAATATGTTGATTGATGGAGGCAGACACCATTTGCGCTAAATTAGCGTGCGTTTCCAAAATGTTATCTTTTAGATGTACTTGGTAATAGGCCAACAATAACATCATTGGCACAAACGGCATAAGCACTACTGCCAAGAACATTTTAAATAGCTTTGAAAATATAGACATAACTCCTCTTATAAAGATTATACCAATTCAAAAAGCTCCTTCCAATACATAAACCCCAAAAGGCCCAACAGCAACTGTGCCTTTTTTTATTAATGTCCGGGTCCAAAGACCCTGGCAAAGATCTTATCCTTAAAGTAGATTATAAGTATGAAAAAACCTTTTAAATCTTGCGAACCGATTGCACAAATATCTACCGAAGAACAAAAACGGCAAGCTAATTTACGCCGAGCACAGGTGGAAGAAAGCTTGGTAAAACTTTCGCACAAAGAAGAAGCCGTAATTGAGGAAGAAACTTTTCCGCTTTTTAATCATCCAACACCGGCAGGAAAAGTTAAATCGTCGGCGCGGCGTACCATCCCCGCCTGCACCTGGCAATATTGCCTATGCGGTATATAGTTAATCTCAACATAAAAATGCCGGCTTATTTAGGCCGGCATTTTTACGCATCCTTGCTATAAATTTTATTTCTTTAATTGTTCTAGGATTTTGGGCAGGATTTGACTTGCATCTCCCACTAAGCCGTACTTGCACACATTAAAGATAGGCGCGTTGGCATCTTTGTTAATACCAATAATTACGTCGCTATGTTCCATACCTACGACGTGTTGCACCGCGCCGGAAATTCCGCACGCCACATACAGTTTAGCAGAAACGGTTACACCGCTTTGGCCAATTTGTTGTTCTTTGGGTTTTAGGCCCAAATCAATCGCCGCGCGCGACGCACCCACCGTACCGCCCAGTTGTGTGGCCAAGTCTTCCAGTAAATCAAACCCGGCCTTATTTTTCATACCGCGGCCTCCGGCAATTACTACTTCTGCCTCATCTAACTTCATACCGCTGGCCGGCGGATCCATGTGCGTGTTGACCACGCGTACTTTTGCTGCTTGCGGCGGCACCGGGATATTCTCCGTTACAATAGCTGCTATACGGCCCGGCGTAGTGACGACCTTTTTAAATACGTTAGGGCGTACAGTAGACATTTGCGGACGATAGTCCGGGCATTTAATATCGGCCATGATGTTTCCGCCGAATGCCGGACGTGTTTGAATAAGATTGCCCTCTTTAATAGAAAGCCCAGTGCAGTCTGCCGTTAGACCCACAAAGAGTTGTGAAGAAATACGCGGCGACAAATCACGCCCCACATAAGTGGACGGATATAAGACCACACTCGGTTTATATTTTTCAATCAGTGTAACAAGCGCATTGGCATAAGCAATCGTATTGTATTGCCCGTAAGCCGGCCCATCTACAAAATAGATTTTATCCGTACCGTATTGGGAAAGTTCCGCGGCAAACGGCTGCGTGCCGTAACCAATCACGACGGCACATAATTCTTCGCCCAGTTGAGTGGCAAGTTCGCGCCCTTTGGACAACAATTCAAAGCCGACCGGGCGCACTTTTTGCGTGCGGCCGTCATTGGCGATTTCAATAAATACCCACACACCTTTATAGGCGGATAAATCTTTCTTAGCAGCTCCCGTTTGCGGAAGTGAGAGCGCCTTGACCGGACACTGACTCACACACGCGCCGCACATCGTGCACGCGGCAGAAGCCACCGCTTTACGATTGACTAAAGAAAGCGCCCCAAACGGACAAACGGTGGTACATTTACCACATCCAACACATTTTTCACTAATTTGAATCATTTGAGAACACCTTCCTTCTTTAAAATTTCCACAAATTTAGCGGCCAATTCCACCCCCGAACCGGAGAACATTTCTCCTTTGGCACGCGCCGGTGGCGGAAAGATACGGTCCACGCGGGTGGGCGAGCCGTTAAGCCCCAATTTGTTTGGATCGGCTCCAATGTCAGCCGCTGTCCACGTATGAATAACTTTATCTTGCGCTTTATGCGCCGCCATAAAAGACGGATATTTTGCCGCGTAATCAACCGGCATGGTCATAGTAACAAGCACCGGGAGGTCGGCCTCTAAAATCTGATGTCCGCCCTCAATTAGTTTTTTAACAACTACTTGCGAACCACTCGCATCAATAGATTCGCAGAACGTAATTTGCGGAATATTTAAATGGTAAGCAATCCCCGGCCCGGTTTGTGCCGTATCTCCGTCAATAGCCATTTGGCCGCACAAGATTAAATCATACGCACCAATTTTACGGATAGCCGTCGCTAATGCATACGAAGTGGCCCACGTATCCGACCCGGCAAACGCGCGGTCAGAAAGCAGTACGCCTTCGTCAGCCCCTAGTGCTAACCCCAAGCGAAGCACTGCCGTGGCTTGATTGGGCCCCATGGATAAGAGCGTTACTTTAGCCCCGGTTTTGGCCTTAAGTTCTAAAGCCCGCTCCAAGGCAAAGTGGTCGTACGGGTTTAAAATGCTGGGCACGCCTGCACGAACGAGCGTACCGGTTTTAGGATCTACTTTTACTTGGGTAGAATCGGGAACTTGTTTCACACATACAATAATGTTCATTTCGTGCTCCTATTTTTTAAAAATCTCGCGTAATTTGGCGGAAACCGTATCCATATCATCAATGAGTCCGCGCATTTTGTCTTCAATGGCTACTAAATTAACAGCCTGGCTGACTTCAGCCGTGTTAATGGCCGGGCAAGTGCCTAAAATCAAGCGAAGTCCCTCGCTGGCCGTCTTGAACGCACTTTGGCGGGCATTGACGCGCGCCATGGTTGACAACGTGTTGATGTCAAAGCGGCTGCCTTCGGTTACGCGTTTATTAGCACATTCACGCGTAAAGACGGCGGCAACTTCCATTTCGCTAATCAAATCACCAAGCATAAAAGTAACGTATTGGTGGCGGGTGAGTTTGTTGACGCGGCAATCATCTAGTACACGCGCCAAGGCTCTAAATCCCAGTGCCACACTGTCTGCCCCGACATTGGGGTTTTGGGCATGAATCGCATCAAATTCGGCCGCTTGATTTAAATAATATTGTCCGCGCGATTTAAGATGTTCCTGCCAACGTCCGCGGAAGATGGTCATCTCTAGCACTTCGCTGGTACCTTCATAAATACAGGTGATCTTGACGTCGCGTTTAATTTTTTCCACTGAAAATTCTTTCGTGTAGCCGAATCCGCCCATGGCTTGGATGGCATCTTCGGCCGCTTTATTACCTGATTCGGTGGCATATAATTTGGCAATTGCGCCTTCCGTAGCAAGGCCATGGTTATTAACTTCCAACTGCTTGGCAGTCCAGTCAATATATGCGCGCGCCGCTTCAAAACGAACATAATGCGGCGTAATAAGTTTTAACATAAAGCCTTGTTTTTCCGCTAACGGACCACCGGCCTGGATACGTTGCTGGGCATACGTAAGAGCCGTTTCTACGGCTTCTTCGCCGCCGCCCAAACCAAAGGCCGCCACCATTAAGCGGGTATAACCAAACACGGCTTGTGCTTGTAAGAAACCTTGGCCTTCTTTAAGGCCAATTAAATTTTCCGCCGGAACGTATACTTCATCAAATGCGAGCCCCGCCGTATTGGACAAGCGAATCCCATGTTTATCTTCATGCACGTCTTGCGTAAAACCCGGAGTTCCTTTTTCCACAATAAACCAGCTAGGGCCGCCGGGAGCAAGCGCAAGAACGGTGTAAATATCGGCTACGCCGCCGTTTGAAATCCACATTTTGCTGCCGGTGATTTTATATCCCACTACTTTGCCATCTTTAATGACATGCTCAGCACGCGTACGCAACGAAACCAAGTCGCTCCCGGCATCGGCTTCAGTAGCACCGTAAGCGACGAGTTTATTTTCGTGCGCAATTTTTTTAAACCACTTGGCTTTTTGTTCCGGTGTTCCGCCTACGTTTAGAGGGTCGCTTCCCAAAAAAGTGGCAAATACGCCGGTGGCGATACCCAGGTCAATACGGGCGAGTTGTTCGCACACGCGGTAGATTTCGGTCGTTTGACCACCCAGTCCGCCATATTCTTCCGGGATGAGTAATAAATGCACACCCAGGATATCGTGATCGTACATTTCTTTTAAAATATCTAGCGGAATTTCATTTTTAGCGTCATGTTCGCGGATGAGGTTAAATGAAATCCGGTTTTTCGCATACTGCTTCAAACTATCCAACATGAGGTTGCGGGTAGTGAGATCATTTTTTGCCATGTATTTTGTCTCCAAAATAGAGTATAGAGATATTATACAAAAAAAGTCCTGGTTTTATTCCCAGGACTTTCGCGCTTACAAAAGACATCCTTTATTCCACAAAACAATCATTACCATTCGTTACACAATGTCCTGTTTGTTTATTTTTAGAACCCAGTACATTTTGGCACCATTCTCTTTGCTCACTTCCCTGTGCAGCACAAGCCCTTTTCCCATTTTCATCAATATACAAGACTCCTTTCCACCCTTGATAAATGGCAACATAAACATCTGAACCATTTTTACCCCAAGGTATTTTTACATAATGAAACATTTTGGTAGTGCAAAAGTCAGTTGGATTGGCCTCTTGACATGAAAAGCCTATGTCAAGCTCATTAAAATTATACAACTGATTAGCTGTATCCATTTCCAAGTTTTTTGCTTTATTTGCCGCTTCTATTGCAGCCAAATTTATCCAAGCTTCGGCTGCCCGACTTTTCTCAACCGCTTTGCTATATTGAGGCAAAGCAACACTAGCTAAGATTCCAATAATCAACACTACTACTAATAATTCTATTAACGTAAAGCCTAACCGGCTTATATTTGCATTTTCCATAATATCTCCTTGTGTTTTGACTTAAACTATAAAAAAGTGTATCAAAAAAAAACCAGTCAAGTCTTTTCTATCTCCTTTTTTTAAAGGTCCTAAAAAAGATATAATACGGTTATGCATCTACGAAATTTGCTTGCGTTTTCTCTACTGCAGGGCCTTTTATGGTCTTTTGCGGCTTTAGGTTATTTTTACAACAACGGTTTTTATACCGATTCATGGGGACTTGTCTTTACGCTTGTATTTATCCCCGGACAAATGTTCCTGTTTTCCTGGATATTGGCATTACTATGCTTCCCTTGCAAGTGGCTGGGTCCGCGTGCGCTACAAGTTGCGTGTATAACGACAGGCAGTTTGTTTTCATTCTTTTTGGTTGCGGATATGGTGGTATTTGCACAATACCGCTTTCATATCGGGATATCCTTGTTGGAACTTTTCTTTGGCCCGGCCGGCCGGGAAATTTTTATATTTTCTGCCGGCATGTGGAGTTTAATCGCCATTATCGCAGTAAGTATTTTGGGATTGGAAATTGCACTAACTTTTTTGGCTAAAAAGATTTCGCTGTCCATTAAAACGTTCCTCCTAATAATGGGAATATGGCTGTTCTGTTTTGGAATGTATAATGGAATCTATGCATGGGGAAAATTTAAGATGATTTCTTCTGTTATGTCCCAACAAGCCATTTTACCTTTGGCCTATCCGTTATCTGCCAACCGCCGGCTTGCAAAATGGGGCTTTATTCCCGCCCAAACTCCTTATCAGCTTCCTCGTAAAGGAACGCTCAATTATCCGCTTGAGCCGTTGGTATGTACCGCTAAAGAACCAACCAAAAATATTTTAATTATTTTGGTGGATTCTTGGCGTGCCGATATGCTAAACCCAACGGTAATGCCTAAATTATCCTCCTGGTTGCAACACCCCGGCATGCACGTATTTAGGAACCATTTATCCGGTGGAAATTCTACCATGGGGGGTGTGTTTTCTTTGTTTTATGCACTCCCGCCCTCTTACTGGGACGATATGACTTCCCAACAACTTCCGCCCGTTCTTATCAGCCAAGCGCAACATCTTGGTTACGAGCCGGGCATTTTTGCAAGCAGTAGCCTGTACAGCCCTGAGTTTTACCGTAATATTTTCTCTTCCATTCCCAATCTTCGCATGGACTCGGTGGGGCATTCCAGTTGGGAGCGGGACCAAAACGCTGTGGATGATTTTGAAAAATTTTTACAAACACGCAATACAAAAAATCCCTTCTTTGGCTTTGTCTTTTTGGACGCCCCGCACGCTTATGATTATCCCACAAAGTCCGCTCGGTTTACACCTGCAAAACCCATGAATTATTTAATACTTACCAACCGAACGGATCCTACTCCCTATTTAAACCGATACAAGAATGCCGTCTATTTTAATGATGAATTAATTGACCGCATGTTAAACACGTTGCAACAACAAGGTTTACTTAAAAATACACTCGTTGTTATAACCGGGGACCATGGGCAAGAACTCAACGATTCCCACCAAAATTATTGGGGGCATAATAGTAATTTTTCCGACTATCAAACAAAAGTTCCGTTTGTTGTGTATGACGCTTCCCGTCCGCAAGCAACTTCTTATTCGTATCGCACCTCTCACCATGATGTAGTCCCCACGATTATGCAAGGAATATTCGGTTGTACGAGTTCCACGGAAGATTATGCGTTGGGACGCTCTGTGTTTGACCCTACACCGCGCCCGTTTACCGTCTTTGCAGAACACAAAGAAAAAGTCATACGTATCGGGGACGATATTACGGTATTTAATAAATTTGATAGTTTAAAAAGGTATGATGCTCATTTATCCCCTCTGCAAACACCCCCTAATTTGGAAGTACTGCAAGAGGGACTTAAATCTTTTGGCCGTTTCTACAAATAACGCTCGTTTTGGTATAATAAAATTATGAATTGTATATTTTGCGGCATTGCCGACGGCTCTGTAAACAGCCAACTTATTTACGAAGATGAACACGTAGTAGCGTTTAAAGATTTAAATCCGCAAGCGCCTACGCATCTGTTGATTATCCCGCGCAAACATATCGCGCGGCTGACCGAAGCGGACGAAAAAGATGCCGCGCTTTTGGGCCATATTTTACTGGTTGCCAAAAAACTGGCCGAAAAATTTGATTTGAAGGATTTTCGGCTTGTTACCAATAACGGCAAAGGGGCCGGACAAAGTGTGGACCATTTGCATTTCCACCTGATGGCCGGACGCAGATTTCTTTGGCCCGCTGGATAAGACTAGCCAAAAGGTCCAAAATAATCTATAATATAGAGGAAGGATTTTCTTTATTTTCAACTACAGCTGTAGAAGGTGGTGAAAAACGTAATGGTTTTCGTGAAAGTAAGAGATGCCGAACATTTGGAAGAAGCTCTCAAACGCTTCAAACGCGAATGTGAAAAAAACGGTATCTTACGGGAAATTAAAAGACGCGAAACGTATATGCCTCCAAGCGTAAAACGCAAAATCAAATCGCAGGAAGCACAACGCCGCGCGCGCCGTACCAAACGCAGACGTTTTTAATTAAAGCTGTTTAACAGGCAATAGTCCTTTACGTAAGTATCGGGCTATTGCCTTGTTTGCCTTTTATTTACGTGGGCGGATTTGTGAATAACAATACCGTAGAACTGATTAAGGAACGAATAGATATCGCGGAGTTAATCCGGCAATACGTGCCTGGTTTGAAACGAGCCGGAAAGGTGTACAAAGCGTGTTGTCCGTTCCATAAAGAAAAAACTCCCTCGTTTACGTGTAATAGCGAGAAGGGGCTTTTCTATTGTTTTGGTTGTCAGGAAGGCGGTGATATTTTTGCTTTCCTGATGAAAATTGAAAATTTATCGTTCAACGAAGCGTTGGAAAAATTGGCCGCTATGGCTGGGGTGGAGTATAAGCCGCAACGTCCGCTGAGTGCTGATGAACAGCGCCGTGCCCAAACGCGTAAATTGCTGGAATTTGCCAAAACGTACTATCATAAGAATTTGATGTCTGCCGCCGGTTCAAACGCGCGCGCGTACGTAAAAAAACGTAACTTAACCAAAGAAACGTGCGAACATTTTGAATTAGGCTTCTCATTTAATGAGCCATGTGCATTAGCACGCACGGCCAAACAAGCCGGGTATACCGAGCAAAATTTAAAAGAGGCCGGGCTTTGCGCTGTTACGTCCTACGGCCCGCGCGATTATTTCCGCGGACGGCTGATGTTTCCGATTATCAACCAACGCGGCGATACGGTGGGATTTGGCGGACGGATTTTGGGAGAAGGTGAACCGAAATATCTCAATTCACCGGAAACGATTTTATTTACCAAGTCGCACGTGTTGTATGGGTTGAATTTTGCCGGGCCAGCAATCCGTAAAACGGGAATGGCCGTTTTGTTGGAAGGATATATGGACGTTATCGGCTGTCATCAGGCCGGCGTGGAATACACCGTCGCCCCACTGGGAACCAGCTTAACCGAGGACCACGCGCGGCTGTTAAAACGCTACACGGATAACGTAACGATTTTATTTGACCCGGACGCTGCCGGAATTAAGGCCGCACTGCGCGGGGCCCTCATTTTAATTGAGCGCGGATTATTTGTAAAAGTAGCCTCGCTGCCGGATGGATTGGACCCTGATGAATTTATTGTCCGCGACGGAAAAGAAGCTTTTGAAAATATCCTGAAGAACGCGCAGGAGTTAATCGCGTTTCACACAAAACTCCAGTTGGAGTCATATCCGCAACCGCTTGGCGCTCAAGAAAAAACGCGCATTATTAACGAGTTGGCGGAAACTATACTTAAACAGCCCGACGCTATCGTTCGGCGAGAGTGGGCTAAATATGTAGCCGAACATGTGGGAGTAGATGAGCAGTTGGTACTTGCCCGGCTCCAAAAGCCGCTTGTCAGTCCGTTTGCTAAACGTGTTACGCAGTCTGTATCCGCTACGGCTGCAAGCAATACGGCCGAGGAAGAATTGGTCGCTTGGTTATTGCGTGCCCCGGAACAAGCCCCTGCTTGCAGCGAACTTACGCAAATCCATTTTTCTACTCCGCGTACATGGAAATTGTTTGAAGCTGTCTATCAAGAAGCTTTGCAAGATGGTAATCTTCAAACATTGGTTCAGCGCGTTGCACAAAAACTGCCGGAATTTAAAAATGAATTGGTTAAATTAACCTTACAAGAACCGCCGGCTGATTTTAATGCCAAGCGCGATATAACAGCCTGTGCAAAAAAACTAAAACAAGCCGGTTTGCACAAACGGCTTAAAGAAGTGCAGGCACAAATGAAACGATTAGGGCCCGGTAATGTACCGCCCGAAATGATTCAGGAATATATGCAGTTGCAAACGAAATTAAAAAAATAATTGAGGGAAACATGGCATCTGGAAAAGCATTAAAAGATTTATTGGAAGAAGGAAAAGAAAGTGGTTTTTTGTCTTCTGAGGAACTAAACCGTTCTATTGCAGAAGCCGACATGAGCGCCGAGGAAATTGACGGTGTTCGTGATACGCTAGACGATTTAGGAATCCAAGTAGTAGACCAGAAGAAATTTAAATCAATCGCCGCACAGGAAAAAGAGGCCTTAAGTGAAGATTGGTCCGGTATGCCGGATATTTCCAACTCAATCCGAATGTATTTATCGGAAATGGGGAAAGTACCTTTGCTCACACGCGACGAAGAAATTACTTTGGCCCGCAATATCCGCGAACGCGAAAAGGAACTTCGTAAATTGGTGTTGGAATCCCCCATTACCATGCGCGAAATTTGCAATTGGGAAGAACTCGTTGACCAAGAAGAAATGACCACAAAAGAGTTGATGCCCCGCGGCAAACGCACAACACGCGAGCTTAACAATATGCGCAAAAAACTTAAAGATGCCGCTACATTTATCGGTAAACGTGAGCAAGAAATCACTAAACTCATGAAAGAATTGCACGAAAACAATCTAAGTGATAAAAAACGCAATAATTGTATTGAGAAATTAGAAAGCAAGCAAAAAGAAGTTGTCGCGGTTATCAACAAACTGAACTTAAACCAAAATAAGATTAAACGTTTAACCAACAAAATTAAAAACTTAGCCGATCGCTTAAACGAAACCAGTAACGATATGCGGCGTTTTGATGAATATTTTGGTCCATACAGTGAAGTAAAAGCGTTAGTGAATAAATTCAACAACAAAAAAATCACTGAAAAGGAATTTAAGAAAAAAATTAAATTCACCCCGGAAGAATTACAACGGGCCCTAGCAAATATTGAAGATATCCGCCGCCGTCACGATCAAATGGTAGATACGTTGCCCATGAGTGAAAAAGAATTTATCGCATTTAATGACCGGATCGTATTTTTTGAAAATATGATTCTTCAAGATAAATTAAAACTCATCAAGGCCAACTTGCGTTTGGTGGTATCTATTGCCAAAAAACATGTAAACTCCAACCTGGAACTTTCCGATTTAATTCAGGAAGGCGGGCTGGGCCTCATGAAAGCGGTAGAAAAATTTGAATATAAACGCGGTTTTAAATTCTCTACGTATGCAACTTGGTGGATCCGCCAAAGCATCAACCGCGCTATTGCCGACCAAGCTAATACCATTCGTATCCCGGTACATATGAAGGAGCTGGTTTCCAAACTAACCAAAGTAACCAACAAATTCCGTCAAGAACATGGGCGCGAACCCACCTTGGAAGATTATTCAAAAACGCTACGCTTGTCCATGGAGAAAGTGAAAAGTGTACTCAAAATTATGCAAGACCCCATTTCACTTTCCACCCCAATTGGCGAAGATGAAGATTCCAACTTAGAAGATTTTATTGAGGATAAGTCCGGCCCGAACCCAACGACAGCTGCCGTTGATTTCTTACGCAAGCAGGAAGTAGCCGACGTACTGGCAACCTTGTCGGAACGGGAAGCAAAAATTATTAGTTTGCGCTTTGGAATTGATTCAGGCTATCCGCGCACCTTAGAAGAAGTGGGCAAGATGTTTAATGTAACCCGCGAGCGTGTGCGGCAAATTGAAGCCAAGGCCATTCGCAAACTGCGCCATCCCAGCCGCACCAAGATGCTCAAAGATTATCAAGAGTAACAACAAAAATCCCCGGTTTTTAAACCGGGGATTTTTACCGTTTTTCCATTTCTTATAAAAGGTTACAATAGCCTTTATTATTTAAAGCTATTGGTTCCCAGCTTCTGTTGTAGGTACGTCTTTAAGCCGGAAGGATCTGACGAATGCAACAATGCTTGTTGATACGTAATCCGCTTTTGAATACACAAATCCCCTAATGCCTGGTTCATGGTAATCATACCCAAACTGGCATTGGTTTGCATGGTAGAAAGGATTTGTTCGGCCTTTCCGTCGCGAATTAAACTGCGCACTGCCGAGTTAG
>CACZKQ010000020.1 GCA_902781765.1 uncultured Elusimicrobium sp.
GTTCAATAATTTCCTTAAATTCCTTTAATTCGCTTACAAAAGAAACCATAGGTAACATGATACGTATACGGTTTAAGGGCCGTACCCGTAAAAGAGCGCGTAATTGCGTGCGGAAAAAGAGTTCATTTTGCTTAAAAGCACGTACGCCGCGGATTCCCACAATCGGGTTTTCTTCCGGAGGGATATTCACAAAGGGGACCGGTTTATCGCCACCGGCATCCATGGTACGGAATGTAACGGTGCCTTGGGCAGCATCTAAAATAGCTTGATAACTGGCCTGTTGTTCTTCTTCGGTAGGGGCAATTGCGCGGTTTTGGAATAAAAATTCCGTACGAACCAGCCCCAGTCCGTCCGCTCCGGCTTTTTTGGAACGGGCCGATTCTTCCGCATTGGAAACATTCCCTTCCACTAAAATTTTAATTCCGTCTTTTGTGATAGCCGCTTCTTGAGCCACTTGGCAGGCTTGCTCATTTTCGGCAACAGATTCTTTGCGCCGCTTTTCAAAAACTTGTTGTTGCTCAGCACTGGGTGCAATTTGTACGCTAGCTGCATCTGCATCTAACAAAAGGGGCGTGCCGGGGGGAATAGCAAGAACGGCTGCTCCGGCTTGCACAACGGCGGGTATATTTCTATTTCGTAGTAAAATACCGGCATGCGCGGTAGGAGAGCCGTTGGCAAGCAATACTCCGGCAATATGTTCCGGCAGTGCGGAAACATCAGAAGGTAACAAATCATCTGCAATCACAATGCTTCCCGGTGTGATATCGGGTAGCCGGTGTTGTTCACCGGTGAGTTGGCAAAGGACTTCTCGCCGTACGTCTTTCAAATCGGCGATACGTTCCATAAGAAAGCGATTTTTTGTCTTTTTTAAGATATCAATGCTTTGGCGAATGGCTGTATTGAAGGCAAAGGCGGCCGTCTTACCTTGAAGAATGGTTTGACGGGTGGTATCTATTAGCAGTGGATCTCGCAATAAAAGTAAGTGTGCATTTAAAATATCTCGTGATTCTGTATTTTTTTCTTCGGCAATTTGAGCTTCCATCTGTTTGGTTAAGGTATGAAGCGTATGCTCTAACGCGGCACATTCTTCTTGTTGGTCTACGGCGTTTTCTTCAAAAGAGAGTGTTTTTATTGCCAGTAAATAAGCCGGACCGCTTGCCAGCCCCGCGCAGGCCGATAAACCTTTGACGCGTGCCGGTAATTTAATTTCGTCAGTTGCGGATGGTTGCGGCTGAGGAGCAGGTGCTGCTAACTCTTTTTCGCCTAAACCGTTTTGAAAGGCTTCGTGTAGTTTAACTAACATTTCGTCAGCTTCTTCCTGCGGACCGTATACACGCAAAACAAGTTGGTCGTTAGCGCAAAGAGATAACCCCATAAGCCCTACGATACTTTTTGCATTAGCGGTTTGTTTGCCATGAAATACAAGAATATCGTACGGATATTGGGCGGCTAAATTAGCCAGTACGGCAGCCGGACGAGCATGCAACCCGTTGGGGTTGAGAAGCGTAATGGGGCCGGATTCACAAAAAACCGTCATGTCCGGCAACGGCTTATGTTCCGCGCAAGCAGAGACGGTGTAGAGCGGTTGCCCGGGACGGACAACACCGGAAATCTTTTCCGTTAAAGCGGCATCCGTGGGAGAAGTAACCACCACAAGCACAAGCGGACTGGCCGCTTTTTTTTGCAGAATATCCAAATCAAATTCTAGTAATTTTTGTCCGGCGGTGACACTGTCGCCCTCTTTTACAAAAGCTTTAAATCCTTCGCCGTTAAGGGCAACGGTTTCCAGACCGACGTGTATCAAAATTTCTGTTTCTTTGTTGCGAATTACAATGGCATGTAATGCTTTATTTAAATTAACAATCGTACCGCTTACCGGGGCAATAAGTTGGCTGTTTCGTGGTAAGATGGCAAGTCCATCTCCAAGCATGTGTTCACTAAAAACGGGATCAGGTACTTGTTCTAACGGCACAACGGTTCCTTCTAGCGGGCTAAGCACTTCAAAGGATTTGGACATAGGGTATCTTCTCCTAATAAGGTTTACACCTCCATTATAATATATTCTGGCAAGAAACAAACAAGATTTTTTACATAAAAAATCCCGAGGAGGCAATCTTCGGGATCTTTAGAATTGACAAGTATTTATTTTGTTACTTCTACTACGGTTGTAGCGGTATGTGCGCCATATTCGGGTGCATACATGGATTGCGCTTGTGCGGCTGCCGCATGGAATTTACCGGGTACGGTGGGGCGAAGTACATAACGCAAGGTAACCGTTCCGTTGGGTAACCAATTTACAAAGAAATTGGTGCTGGCATCCCGTACCTCTTTATAAAAACTAAGGGGTTTCCAATCCCAGCGGCTCAGCAAATCTTCGCTCTCAAAGCCGGCTGGTTTGGGATCTTTTATTTCTACGTACTCAAATGCACTATTTGTAGTAAGCGTAAGGTGAACTTCAATTTCATCACCCACTTGTACATTATCCAAATTTTCTACCGGTACTAAGTTGATATCGGTCCCTTCTTTTACGCGGCGGAAGTATTGGCGGCTTACATTAAGTACTCCTTTTGGTGAAGCCGTTAGGTCGTGCGCGCGGTAAATAGCATTTAGCGAGGCAAAGTCCGTCATAGCCCCTTGTTTATTGATAACCACTTGATAATCCGCCGGAGAAATTTGTGGAGCGGTGTGAGTAAATTTTAAATCTTGGGTCCAATCAAACGGCTCCAATGAAATCCGTTGGAGGGAATTGCCCCAGCGGAAACTATATTGCGACGGAGTAGCAAGCGCCCCTTTTGCTTTCATGACATCTAGCAAAGTAAACACCGCTTGTGAGGCAGCTTTACTGTTTGTCCAATCGTTTACTTGGCGGTTGAACAACAACCACTGAGTCATGGCATCAATTTGAGGTGCATTGGGGCGGATTTCCAGTAGCGCACGCAAGGTAGTGGTTTGGGTCGTCAACGTATCATTATACCAAAGCCAACTTTGTGCTTCCGGCGCAAAATAAGCTCCTGTTAACGGATCTTCCTTCATGCGGGAGATTACTAAGTCTAAGTAGCGGTTGGCTTTGACATCATCCCCTAAACGGTGATAAACAGTGGCGGCATAAATTTGCCCTAGCGGTGTCATAAATTTCGCTTGCTCATCTGCATAATCTACCCACCGTTTGATGTACGGTTTGGCGGCAGAATAATGCGGCCACGATTGCGGAAATGCAGATAGTGTATAAGCCGCATATAATGCGTAAGCAACCGCGCCCACAGAGCCTTCTTTATCTTGTTTTAAGCGGGACTCTATTTTAGGATAAATGTATTTAAATGCTTTTTGCGCTTCATTTTGAGGAATCTTTGCCTGGTAGTTAAGCGCTTGTGCAAAAGCATCTAAAGCATACAACGTAAGATATTCATCATCCGGGCCACCTGTAAACCAGGTAAATGCACCGCTTGTACTTTGGAATTTAGTAATATTTTTGAGTTCTTTGCTAAGTAAAGAAGCTACTAATTTATCATCAAATAAACTGATAATATCGGCGGTGTGTTCCTTTCGGCCTTGCGCTTGGCGCAACCAGGGTGTACTTGTTAGTAGTTCCAACCGCAAGGGATTGTTTTCTTCCCACGGGGCTGTTAAACCGGTGCGTTTAGGCAGCTTTTTGACGGCCTGTTTTAACTCAGGATATGTACTATAGAACTGGTGTACTATTGCAAGCGGTACATAGCGGTTGAGTGAAGATACTAAATCTTTGCACGGGTTAGTCAGCAAGTTAGGCATGGAATTTAGTACCGATAAGGCTAAACTGGGGTTAATCGTTAACGAAGTGATTTCCACGTCAGCAGCCGGAATATTTTTTAGTTCGGTTAATGATAATGTATTATTGCCGTTTTTAAGTGCTGTATGGGACGTAGCTAATACACGTTGTTTAGAAGGGAGAACGGGCAATTCTTTTTGCTCGCCGTCACTTTCCTTACCACTGCGGGCTACGGCCGTAATTTGGTATAGATCCGGCGCATAAGGAGCGGTAATATCCCAATGGACAAATTGTGTACTGTTAGGAGCAACGGTAAGCGTTTTGTCCGGTGTTTGGATACCCCAATCGGTAAGTGCGGACTTTTGGTTCAGTGAGATATTTAACGTAACTTGGGTTGTTAGCGTTTTGTCCGTTTGGTTGGTGATAGCAACTTGCAACGTTCCTTTATCTGCTTCGCGGTAAAAACGAGGGAGCGTGAGGCGGAGCATAAAGTTTTTACGGGTAACTGTTTGTGCGGTAAAATTTCCAAAATCAGCGGTACGTGTGATTACAAAACCGAGGATATTCCACGTTGTTAAACTTTGCGGAATCGTAAATTTTAACTGGGCTTGACCGTTTGTAAGTGGTAAAGCGGCATTAAAATAAGCGGTTTCGGCAAAATCGGTACGCAAATTGGCGTCGGGTTGTTTCTCCAAGGATTGTGTAACGGACTTTTCGTCCATTTCGGCAGAAAAAGCTCCCCGTGCCATTTCTGCTGATTCTTCCAAGGCACCCCCAACAGCGCCATCCATGGCATCTGCATTCAATGATTTTGCCATAGCGGCCCGGGGTACAGCTGCCATATTCATAGCAAGCATTTGTTTCCCACCAAAGCTTCTATAAGCACGTGAACGCATGGCTAAATTGAGCGTAGGCAAGTGTAAGAACGGAAAAGAACTCTTTTCTTTTAAATCCGGTCCTCCCAAAAAAGATGTATGCGCACCATGATTGGAATTCGTGCTACCGGGGAGCGATTTGTGTTGTGGAAATAGATTAGTAAAAGTTAACGACTGACGATAGGGAGTATAATAATCCAACGATTTGTCGTAGACAGTGGTATGGACTAAGCCGTTTACAGAAGCTCCAAATGCATTTTTGACGGAAAGTTTCCAATCCGTTTGTGTCCCGGGGAGGAGCGTTTGCGGTACCTCTAGTTTTACATTTAATTGTTTATTATCAAAAGGTACTTCTACAGCCGTTTGCCCCTCATAGAATTGATAATTGCTTGCCCCAAACCACCGTAATGCAAGGCCGCCACGCATGGCTTGGGTGACTGGGAATTCAAAAATTTCTGCGCCTGCGGCGAGTTTTTCTTTGTGAATCAAAAAGTCGTTGGCTTGATAGATTTCCACGCGTTTAGCACCTTGTAAGGGGGAGGCTCCTAATAAGATACGCAATGTTTCTCCCGGATAGTACGTATTGTGTTGCGCTAGCGTAATGGCTGGTAATTGGAGCGTAGAATGGTTGCTTGCAACGACGAAAATGAGCTGTTGCGAAGCGGCTTTCTCGCTGGAAAGTTCCAGTCGGTACACCCCTTGCGGTAAGGCTGGTAAGCGGACTGCCTGTTCGCCCGGTGTTACAAACGAAAGTGTTTTTTCAAACGCAGTTTTTTTGGCGGCAAAATCCCGGTATAATTCTTCTAATGATTGATTCTCCCGGGATTCGAAGAAGTAATCACCTTCTTGAAACGAAGTTTGTTTGCTGGTGGGCAGTTTGTTCTCAAGGAGTTGTGCTTTAAGATGGATTTTCCCTGTTGTGGATTTTCCGTCCGCGTCGGTTAAATCAATTTTAGCCAGCTCGGTTTCTTTATTTTCGTCATAAAAACCTTGTGCAAAATCCACTTTAAATAAGTGCGGATGTTGGCTGACATTATAAGAGTGGGTCGCTTCAATTGGACGGCCACTTTCGTCGTATACTTCGGCTTCAAGCACAAATTGGGCAAATTCGTCCCCTTCTTGTGCTTTGGTGGGTACAAAAGAAACGGTAAAATTACCTTGATTGTCTGTTTTCGTTTCTCCTTGTAAAAGGATTTCATCCGGCGTGTGATTCCACCAGGGGTTCCACCACCAATAAAAAGGAGGAATATATGCTTTTCGCTTAACCGTGTAAACCACTTTTGCATCCACTAATGGTGCTCCAAAGTAGTAAGCTGCTTTGCCCGTTAGTTTACTTGATTTGCCAAATTCAAGGGCTTTTTGTGGTGTTTCTAAGGTTACTTCATAATCGGGGCGTTTAAATTCTTCCACTTTAAAGGAGTAACTGGTCGGATAGGTGTTATTGGAAGCTATTAACTTTGCTTCTACCTGATAATTACCTAAAAGACCTTCTTGTGGAAGTGTAAACTGAGTTTGTCCGGCCCCTAATTCGTTTACCAAAAGAGAAGTTGTAAAAATAGGTTTCCAATTTGGATCTCGAACGGTTATTTCTACTTTTTGGTTGCTAAGTGTTTTCCACCCACGCACTTGGCGTTCAAAAGCTTGTATGCCCAGTTGCACCTGTTGGCCGGGGCGGTAAATGGCACGGTCGGTTTGGGCGGTTAAGGAAACGGGAGAGGACGGTGAAAACGAAAAATAAAGATTTTCGGTGTACGTAGTGGAATTGTTTTGCTGGGCTAGGGCGTTGATTTCGTAATGCATATACTGCCGGTTTGTGGCAGATAAGATAATTTCCCTTTTTAATGAAGCAGTTCCATCGGTTTGCAACTGGGTTTTTTCCCGTTTTTGCCAGCCTGTAATTAAATCAATGGGAAGAGGGGAAACCGGTTGGCCTGTTTTTAAATTGACCCCATACAAATGAAAAACATTTGGGGTAAGTTTTTTAGAGGTTGTATTACGAAGAACAGTGAAATCGTCCGGGTTCCCTTCAATGCCGGCAGAGGCGAATAAGGCCAGGTCGGTAGCATTGAGGATGATGGCTTGTAGCGGGGAAGTTTTTGGATTAAAATGTTCATCTGCCGATACAATGACTACATAAATCCCGGGAGCTAACGGTTTAAGAGGAAGCATTCCTTTTTGTGTTTTGCCCGGTTCTTCAAATGTTACCGGTTGGGAGATGGTTTGTAAGGGGGTCTGTTTTAAAAAAGAAAGGAAATCTTCTTGTTCCGGGGCATTAAATACTTGCTCCCAATGCGCAAGCGTACAATTAGAACAATGTTTTTGGAAAAGATGCTGTAGTTCTTGAAACGAGGTGGCGAATACTTTTACGTAAAGGGTATGCAAGTTTTTTCCGGTAAAATAGAGTTCCGGAGCTTCGCGGTTAAGCGGTGTTGTTTTTTGGTCTATGCGTAAGGAAATTTGGTGAATCCTTTTTGCTAAATTTTCACAGGCTTGTGTGAAATAAGAAGGAGGCAACGAACTGGCAAAATTGCAAACTTCCAACGCCTCAGCGAATTGATTTTGGTCGTTTAAAAGTTGTGCTGTTTTCCAGATTGTATAGGTGCGTGCATAGGAAGTGTCCGGCTGGGGGGTGGAATAAAAATAATCCTTCATCTTTTGCCACCAACTAGTAGTTTCTGGGCGAGTATTTCCGCTCAGTTTATTTAATTGTTTGGTAGCAACGGACAAGGCTTCTTTTTCAGTATTAAATACAAAATTATTTTTGTGTTCAACAGGAAATAAAATAAAATCCGTTTCCCAAAATACGCGTGCGTTGGCGCGGTTTGTACCTTCCAAGGTGTAAGCTGTTTCTAAAATTTCAGCTTGTAAGCGTGTTATGGGTTCATTTTGTCCTTTTTTAATACGCGCCTTCCCCTCTAAGAAAGTGGGGAGAGCCGCCGTAAGCGCCGCGTGTTGAATTTCAGTCGAATTATCATTTAAAAATTCCAGCCAGGTTTGTACAGTAAAATCAAACAGTGTGGGGATACGGCGCAAGTCGCTATCTTTTAATGTTAAAATCAGGTTTTCTGCTTCAATAGGAGCATTTATTAAGTTTTCGCGTAAAGCCCATAGTTGCCGGAAATCTTTGTCTATTTGTTCGTTCCATTGTTTTTTTGTCCAAGTTTCCAAATCGGCTTTTGCTTCGGGAGTATCAATGGTATGTTCGTTTAAAATCCGGGCATATCTGCGGGCTACTTGCTTGGATATTTCAATCCGGTAAAGTAAAAAGCGGGCTTTCCAAATAGGATCCTGCGGTAATTCGTAGACATAGAGTTCTTTGGCAGCATTTAAATATTCTCCCAAATGATATTGGCAGGCGGCGAGGCGAAGTTGGGCTTGCAGTTTTTCTGTTCCGGAAGAATGAGTAATTATTTTTTCGTATTGGCTTTTAGCGTTAGCAAAATTATTTTTTTCAAAGTCGGCCTCTGCTTGGCTAAAACTTTGTGCATGCAGACAAATCCCCAGCATACAGAGTAAAGAAAATAGCGTAATGATTTTTTTCATAATAGTTCTCCTAAATTAACGGACAAAAAATCTCTTTTCTTCATCAAGAGAAAAGAGATTTTTTAGTGTCAAAAAGCCCAGTAATACTACATTTCTTCCGGCGCGCTTACACCAATAAATTCCAGTCCCTTTTTGATACGTTCTGCCACGCGTTCGCAAATAAATAAGCGAGATTTTGTTTGTTCCAAATTATGCTCATCTAACACGCGGCAATTATCGTAAAATGCGTGAAATAAACCGGCCAATTCCACAAGGTAGGTTGTTAAGTGATGGGGGCTTAAATCTGCCACGCAGTTACGTAAAATTTGTTTGAACCAAATTAGTTTAAGTAACAACGCACGTTCCTGGGGGGAGAGCGGTGTGGTAATGCCGGAATAATCGGTAATTCCTTTTTCGGCCGCTGCTTTAAAAATGGAATGGATACGTGCATGTACATATTGCACATAAAAAACAGGGTTTTCATTCGTGCGCTTTTTAGCCAAGTCCATATCAAAGAGCATGTGGGCATTGGGCGTACGGCTGGCGAAGAAGAAACGGCACACATCTGTTCCCACTTCGTCCATTAACTCGCGTAATGTAATAAACCGGCCGGCCCGTTTGGACATTTTTACTTGTTCGCCGTGTTCCGTTAAGTGGACGAGTTGATGAATAATCGGGACGAAGGTATTTTCTTCGTGTCCAAGCGCATGAACGGCTGCTTTCATGCGTGGTACATAGCCATGGTGGTCGGCTCCTAGAATATCAATGAGTGTCGTGTATCCACGGTCGTATTTATTTTTATGGTAAGCAATATCTGCTAAGAAATAGGTAGGGCGACCGTCTTTTCGCACGAGTACGCGGTCTTTATCGTCTTGAGCTTCGTTGTCTTGCGTAGAACCAAACCACACAGCCCCTTCTTTTTCGTAGGTGTATCCTTTGGCGCCTAACGTTTCTAAGGCTTTTTTAGGAGCCTGCTCTTTGTGTAAATCGGATTCACGGAACCAACGGGTAAAATCCACATGAAAATCTTTCATGTCTTGTTGTTGGGTTTTTATTAGTTCTTCCATGGCCCAACGTCCGTATTGTTCTTCCGGCAAATCGTCGGGCATGCGTTTTGCTAAGTCAATGAGGTAAGAACCATGGTATCCGTTTTCCGGGGGTTCTTTGCCTTCTTTTCGGGCCTTAATACTAAGGGCTAATAATTCGGCCTGGTTACCGGCATCATTAACGTAATACTCACTATCACAAGCATAACCAAGTGCGCGGTGAATTTTTACTAAGCTATCTCCCAAACTGGCTCCGCGTCCGCTGGCTACATGCAGTGGCCCGGTCGGGTTGGCAGAAACAAATTCAATCAAAATCGGGTGGGAGCCGGATTCATTCTTGCTATCTTTAATTCTTCTATCCGAAGCCATCTTTATAATAAAAGGATTTTCCAGCTTTAAATTGATAAATCCAGGAGCGACCGCTTCGGCATCACTAATAAATGTAATTTCCCGCAATACTTTGCATGCTTCCCGAGCAATTTGCAGCGGGTTGGTACGCATTGTTTTTGCTGCCGCCATGGCCCAATTAAGGGATAAATCAGCCCCGGTATGCGCCGGAGCGGCGGCAAATTCCACATTGGGTAATTCAAAACCCTTGAAAAATTCCGCGCTGGAAAGTTTAATAATAATATTTTTTTTGAGTTGTTCTAGCATGAGATTTATTTTTTAGTGGTTTTTTTAGCTGTTTTTTTAGAAGCGGCTTTAGTTGTTTTTTTAGTGGTTTGTTTGTTAACCGCTTTTTTTGTTTTGGCGACGGTTGCGGTCTTTTTGGCAGCCGTTTTTTTAGGGGTAGACTTAGTGGCCGGCTTTGTTTTTTTGCCCGAAGCCTTTTTTGCTACTTTTTTTACCACTTTTTTAATTGGTTTTTTAAAGTTAATTTCTTTTCCAAAACTAAAAATCTTTTCCAAGGCATAAAAGTCGCGTGCTTCTTGTGTCATAATATGTGCCAAAAAACCGCCGTAATCACTTACACGCCAAAGATTACTTTCACCGCCGTCGCGGTTTAGTTTGTAATAACCTTGTTCTTTCAATTTTTTGCTGATTTCTTGTTCTACTGCGTCCAAATGAGGTTTTGAGTTAGCCGTTACAATGAGCACGTAATCACAAAGAGAAGATAAGCCGCACAAATCAATGACTTTGATATTTTCGCCTTTTTTTTCATCAGCCAACCTGGCGGCTAAGCAAACGAGTTCTTTTGTGTTCATGTATTACCTCTTTTAATTCTAAAAATCCACCCCTTTTAGTTTACCATTTTTTTAGGTTCTATAGTGAATTATAAGGGCATATCAAAATCTTTCCCAATAATAATACGTGTATCACACATTACATTGGCTGCCGTCCCGGTGCGAATTTCGGAATTGATGCCCAAGGCATGCCCCAGTTGCTTGACATCTGCCAAACGTCCGGAATAATCTTCCAGCCAGGACTCTTTTTCAATAGAAGGATAATTCTCGTATTGAAAAACGTCCACGCGCAGCAGTCCTTTTTCGTTTTGCTCGCGTAAATATTGGGTTAATTCTTGGGCAACTCCTTTTTTACCGGATGCATTGAAAATTTCCAGGATTAATGGCCGATCCCTAACGGTAAGCGCGGCTTTTTTAGGAGCTGTTGGCGCGGCAATGGGAGGTGGCGTTTTATGATTTTGACGTTTTTTAGCTGTAACGGGGAACTTGACAGCAAAATCGCTGGGTTCCAGTTTCATCATTTCCAGGGACAATAGTATAAATTCGGCCGGAGCTAGATTGGTCCGTTTTTCGTGTAAGGCCGTTAAATAATCCCAACAAACCTGTATGGCTAGCAGGGGATTATATCGCCAGGAAATTAAATTTTGTTTAAAATCTTCCCAAAAAAGTTCACGTGATTTTTGTTTTGGAGCAAAAAATTTAGAGGGTAAAGGTTGCGAACAGTCCGATTTTTTGGGATTACAATTGGTGTTTTCCACGGTTACAAGTGCCTTTGAAGTTGCCGGATTGTACGAAATAACCATTCCCGGTTTTGTGCGTAACGAGATTTCAACTGCATTGTCGGCATGTGTGGTTAATTTTCGCACAATAGAGGAAGTATATTGGTTTAAGCTTGCCCAACCCAATAATAAAAAGAAAAATGCCAATAATAAGCGGCCTATTGCTTGGTTTGCTTGATGAGGTGATTCCATAAATCAATCCCTAAAGGACACAGCCACTTTTGTGAATCAATGGTGAAGAGCAATTTGCGGTTGGCGGCATATAAAAGAGCGGCATCTAAATCTTGTAACGCTAAATTGCGAATTACAAAAGCATCCTTATATTTTCGGTCTTTAGAAGAAATATCCGCTACGAACAACATTTTAGAAAGGATACTCATGTGTAAACTTCCTAGCGTGTGTTCGGTAATCGCTGTTAAGACGTCCTTGTCTTTGACGTTAAATTCATGCTTGGCTATCCATGCCGAAGCGTAACTGTGCAATAAACTGGGTTCCTGGCGGCACATATCTTCAAAGAACGGCACTTTAATCTTGTGTTTACGGCATAGTTCAATGAGTTCGGGCCCGGAGAATCCTTTCCCGGCGTCGTGCAAGATCCCGGCGCGCACAGCCGTTTCTACGTTGATATTATAAATATCACTTAGCGCGGCGGCCAGTTCAGCCACATTTTTGGAATGTAAATAGCGTTTGATTTTTAAATGAGCTCTTAGCCAATCGTGAATTTCCAACCCATAGAGTTTATTTTGCTTGATGGTAGGGGCGATAGAGGCTGGAACTGTGTCGGGTATTTCGCCGCTAGCCAAAATATGGGCCCGTACGCGGCTAGAGGATAATTTAGGGAAAAATCCCGGTAAAAAAACATGGGAAAATGCGGCAGGATTTTCGTTATAGCCTTTGCGTTTACCGGCTACAACCACCGCATTTTCAAAAATATACTGCGGATTTTTCCAATTATGTAAATCGTTTAGGCAATCGGTCCCCACGAGTAAATAAATTTCGGGGTTTTGATAGCGTTTTTGTAAATATTGCACGAGTTGATACGTATAGGTCTTTCCGCCTTGTTGCAATTCGTAGTCATCAAAAATCAGTTTTTTAGAGATACCTTTAAAAGCCAGCTTAAGCATTTTCATGCGTAAACGAAAAGGCGTGGGAGATTTGGCTTTAAAAGGAGAATGATAGGCCGGTACAATATGGGTTACGTCCGGAGAAATTACCTTGACCGCTCTTTTTAAAAGCGCCACATGGCCTTTATGAACAGGATCAAAACTTCCACCAAAAACAAGAATCTTCATAGTACCTCTATCCTATCAATTTTTTCGCTATTTCGCGGCCTTGCAAAATGGAAGTTTCCATAAAGGAATATTCCCATTTTCCGTATCTTCCCGCCAAGTAACAAGCTTGCTTTTCCAGCTTGCTAAGGACGGCTTGAACGACACTAGCCCTTTTAAAATCATAGAGTGCGTAAGCCGTCGGCAACTTCTGCCAGAAAGAAAATAATTTTTCGTCGTACTCCGTTATTATACCTTTTTGTAAAAGGGAGTTCCAAATCTGTTTTTCCAGCGTTTTAGTGGGTCGTAAATTCCCGGGAAGTTCTATATAAAACGAACGGCAGCCTTTGGGAGCATTCTCCGGCGAAAAAGAACTCTGCTGGCCGACCCGGAAAAAGGGATCTTTTTTATCCGGGAAGTAAATCCAGCTGAATTTTTTACCTTTGCCTTTTACGGCTACTTGATACACCAGCACGGGGGCGGCCTTTAAAGCAAGGGCCAATTTCCGTAACTCTGGCGCGTTTTTGAGTAGTTGTAAAAATTGCGGTAAAGGCAGGGTGTTAACTAGTTTATTAAATCGGAATAGTGTCCCATTGATTCGGGCTGTTTTGCTATTTAAATCAATTTGCGTGACGGACGCATGAAGGCGCAAATAACGAATTTGCTTGGTCAGGGCTTGAATAAGAGCGCCCGCTCCTCCGGTTTTTGGATAGAGGAAATAAGTGTTATATCCCCAGGCTTTAGCGGGTTTTTTGGTAAGGCTGCGTAGAACTTCTTGCCGGGTCGGCCGGGGGATAAAAGCTCCGCACCAATCGCAGGTTAACCGGGCGGGGGAAATGCCCCACAATTTCGTGTTGTAAGGGCGGAAAAAATGTTTATATAGTCCGGCCCCGAAGGAAGAAATGCACCAAGCCTTTAAGCTATGGGGTTTTGTTGAAGGCCCTTTCTGCAAGAGTTCTTCGGCGCATAGGTGGCTAATAGCGCAAGGCAACGCATACAAATTGGCTTGAATAGGGAAAGGGATCCAACGATTTTGCAAATATACCCATGATTCGCGTTTTATCCGGCGCAAGTTATTTTTTAAGAGCGTTTTTACGAATTTTTTCCCGTAGGGAGTATGTAAATGCAACAAATGACCGGAATAATCAAACGTAAATCCCTCTTTTTGAAAACTACGGCATAAACCGCCCGGTTCTTGTTCCCGTTCAACAACGAGGTAATCCGTGTAGCCTAACTGCTGCAAATGGTAGGCGGTGCTAAGGCCTGTTAAACCGCCTCCTAAAATTAAAGTATCTACGTGTGGAATCATTTAGGCTCCATTTGTAGTAATTTATAGATCAGTAAGATACCGGTAATTGCCGTCAATGCAAATAGAATACCGGTTGTAAGTCCATCAGCGCGAGTAAGTAAAAAGGCTACTAAATTACTACCTAGACCAGCCAGCGCAAAGGCCGCTAAAATTTGTCCATTTTCCCACCCGGCGGCCTTCAAGCGCAAAGCGGCGTGGTCGTTACTTCCTTTAAGCGGATTTTTGCCTTTCAAAACGCGTGCCAGACTTACAAATAACGTATCTGCCAAGGGGACAGCTAAAATGAAAAGAGGGGCTAAAAAACCATAATTAGAGTGGGCACTGTACCCATATCCCAATGAGAGGGCCGCAATCAAAAATCCTAACAGATTAGAACCACTATCTCCCAGGAAAATCCGGTGCGTTTTGGAATGATTATACGGCCAAAAGGCTAAACAAGCCCCCAGTACCGCTAAAGATGCAAAATTTACATAGATATATTCGCGCGGGAGCGTGATAACCGTTAGTCCAATAGTACAAACTATAGCTTGCGTTACGCATAGGCCGTTTTGAATGTCCAGCAAGTTAAAAGCATTAGTCAGGCCGACTACCCACAAAAACGTAAGCGGCCACGAAATCCAAGGATTTTGAAACGCTTCAATAACAACCCCGTAATAAATAAGCATGGCTGTAGCGGCGGCTTGCAACGATAATTTGAGCCAAACGGAAAGGCCTTTCGGTTTGGTAAAATCGTCCCACAGACCCATGGCAAAGATAAATAAACTTCCTATTAAAATTCCGCGTAGATTGTGCAACGTCCCGGAAGGAAAATGGGTGCAATAACGAATAAGCACTAAACTGCCGAAGATACCTACAATAAGTCCGCTTCCGCCTACAGTGGGAACAGTACCTTGATGTGTTTTAAGTCCGCCGGGTTTATCGGCTAAATATGTACAACAAGTACGCCGCAGAAGTGGTAACACTAGGGAGCTGAGTACAAAAGCGGTTACAAAACCCAATAGGTATAAGACAAAAATTTCCATAATGTTTATAATATCATAATAAGGAGATTTTCCATGCTTAAACAAATTTTAACATTTTCAGCAGTAGTTTTTTTGGCGGCTTGTGCCAGTACCCCGGTAAAACAAATTCCTTTAGAAGTACGCGGACACAAAAAAGTAAATTTTTTTGTCAGTGAAAAAACAGTGGCAGCCTTTAAAATCGTGGGACGAATGGACGATTTTGAATTAGAAGGTGTACTACGCATTGAAAAAATTGGTCCGGAAGATTTTGATATTAAAGTGCTTACCGGTGGCTCGTACCGCGTTTTGCATGCCCAAGTAACACCGGAAGGTATTGCGTATTTGTATGTGTTCCCGGAGGCTGATACTTCACTTGTGCGCGGAAGAATCAGCCAATTCCTTAATTTGCTGGTAAGCGATTTGGGGATGTACCGGCGTATGCATCACAAGAAAAATGAACTCACGATTACTTACGTTGGTAAGGATGCCAAAACGCAGCTAAGATACCCAGATGATTCGGTCTATCCGCAATCGGCCAAAACCATTACTACTCTAAATAGCGCGGAATTAAGTTACCATGACTACATTCCCATAGATGCTGAAGGAACCTTGCAAATTCCGCACGAGCTTACCTACAAGGACGGCAAGATTGAACAGATGCAGCTCGATGCATCTCATACCGTGCTTCTGCTGGCCGAGTCGGAGGCGGCTGGACTCGTGGTGCGTTATCGGGATGGCAGGTACGGGGTGCCGGTACGCAAGAAGGTCGGGGACTCCGGAAGCGGGGTTGCACGGGGCGTTGTGTGATGACCGCACGGTGCACCGAGTGCATGGGGCGGGAGACCGCGACGGTATGCTGGCTGCTGGAACGGGGCTGGAACGGGATTGCAATCCCGTCGTTCGACTGCGGCGGTACGGCAGCTGGTGGAACGGGGGTCGGTCCTCCGTCCCACCAGCCGGTACCCTTGACACCTGTCCAGGATGTCGATG
>CACZKQ010000021.1 GCA_902781765.1 uncultured Elusimicrobium sp.
TCACCCTCTAAGTCGCCGCTTACCTTCACCGTAGGTATGGAAAGGTCTGTCCAGAACTTCTGTTTCGTGTTGAAAGTAACATAGCGACAGCCATTGTGAGCCGACGACCACAGGTTCCATGCCGTTGAAGAGTTAGACAATTCGTAAGCCTTGCCAGTGACATCGTTATTGCCCCAGACTGTGCCGTCATTCTCTACGAACCACCAGTTGCTCCATGCACCCAGCGACATGAAGCCTGTATATATGCCGTCCTCCGTTGGTGAGTACAGAGTGCCTATAGGAGTGGTCTTATCCGTTGCCACGGCAGTGCCGTAGGTATAGTCTATGTGGTATGTCATCACCTGGAACTCCATGGGGATTTCCTCGCCCAGGGCGTCGCGCACGCGCTCCAGGTTCCTGGCCGCCTGCTTTTCGCGGATCTGGGCGACGGTGGGGATGGGCATTTCCACGATTTCGGATTTGACGCTCGCGGCGATTTCGCGCATGAAGAACACCTGCCTGCGCCCGCTGATCAGCGTGATGGCGTTGCCCGCCTTGCCCGCGCGCCCGGTGCGGCCGATGCGGTGCACGTAGATTTCGCTGTTCTTCGGCAGGTCGTAATTGATCACGTAATCCACGTCGTTCACGTCGATGCCCCGGGCCGCCACGTCCGTGGCCACCAGGATCGGGATGCGGGCGGCCTTGAAGCCCTCCAGCACGCGGGTGCGCTGGGACTGGTTCATATCGCCGTGGATGCCCTCGCAGGGGAAGCCGCCCTTGTTCAGGTAGGCGGACACCTCGTCCACCATCAGCTTGGTGTTGCCGTACGGGTTAATGGGCAACTGCGGGTGGGTTTCGTCAATTTTTTCTTTAACCGGTTCGCCAAAAGTGGCCGCGGTGGACGAAAACACAAAATACTTGACGTTATTTTCTACCATAGCATCTAATAAATTAAGCACTTTGGCAACATTGTTATGATAGTATTTGGAAGGCTCTTTGACGCTTTCGCCTACTTCAATGAAAGCCGCAAAGTGCATGACGGCTTCAATGTTATGTTTTTTAAACACTTCGCTAAGCCGCGTTTTGTCGCCTAAGTCTCCTAGTTCAAAAGGATAGTTGGCAACGGCTTCGCGATGACCTTTGGAAAGATTATCAAATACGACGGGATTATATCCTTGCGTGGCCAGCATACGCACCGTATGCGAGCCGATATAACCTGCGCCGCCGATGACTAAAATGTTCTTCATATTTTCTCCCTTAATAAATTTTTGCCATAGGGCGGGCCGGTCCGCCGATAGCGGCAATGTAGAAATCGGCTTTGAGGCCGGTTTTTTCCTGATACACTTTGCCGACGGTATCAATCACTTGTTTGACGGCTTCGTCTTTGACGAGCGATACGGCGCATCCGCCAAAGCCGCCCCCGGTAATACGCGCCCCGAGTACGCCGGGAATTTTCCAGCATTCTTCGGCGATAATGTCCAGTTCCGGACAGCTTGTTTCGTAGTCATCGCGCAAGGAAATGTGAGAATCGTTCATCAGTTTGCCGAACGTTTCCAAATCGCCCGCTTTTAAGGCCTTGGTGGCTTGCAGGGTGCGTTGGTTTTCGTAGACGGCATGTTTGGCGCGTTTGCGTTCAATGGGGTCTTTGATGAGTTCTTTGTTGGCTTCAAATTCTTCAATAGTCAGTTCGCCAAGGGATTTAATCGGCAGTTTGGTTTGCAACGCTTTTAAGGCATTTTCGCTTTCGCGGCGGCGGTCGTTATAAGCCGAGGTAACGAGCGAATGTTTTTTGTTGCTGTTGATAATTAAAATGGAAATGCCTTGCAGATTAAGCGGTACATGCTCGTATTTAAGCGTGTTGCAATCTAACAAAATGGCATGGTTTTCTTTGCCCATGCCGCTTGCGAATTGGTCCATAATCCCGCAGTTCATACCGACAAATTTATTCTCCGCCTCTTGACAGATTTTCACAAGTTCAATTTGCGGAATGTGCAAGTTAAATACGCTGTTCATGGCTACGGCGGTGGCTAATTCGATAGAGGCAGAAGAAGATAAGCCCGCACCGTTGGGGATATCACCCCAGAACAAAAGTTCAAAACCATAATTTAGTTTGTATCCATGATTTTGTAACGTCTTGATAACACCTAGCGGATAGTTGGCCCAATCTTGCGCTTTATCGTAGGCAATATTATTTAAATCGGTTTCAATGATTCCTTTGTTAGGTAAATTGAGCGAATGAAGACGAATTTTTTGATCATCACGTTTGCAAAACACACAATGCGTGCCGAACGAAAGCGCGCAGGGAAAAACGTGGCCGCCGTTGTAATCGGTATGTTCACCGATTAAATTAACGCGGCCCGGTGCAAAAAAATACAATTTTTCTTTTTGAAATACTTCGTTAAATTTACTGCGTAAGGCAAGTTGGTTCATAATTTTCTCCCGTTTTAATTGGATGTATTAACGTACGGTCATTTTAAAAGTCCATTCTTGTTTTCCTAACGGTGCAATCACAGCTGCCCGTCGGATTTTATTTGCTACATACAAATCATCATAAACGCCGCTGCAAGGCTCTAGCGCAATATTGTAATCGCCCCGGTAGCCGCCTTGTGTTTTCCAAACTCCTAAATACGGAATTTTATCAGCCGGATACGAATAAATCAGTTGCTCATTTGTATCGGTATGTTCAATACCGCACCATCCGGCAATATTGGGCGAGGTAAAATAAAATTTTTCGCAATTTTTAGCTGTAATAGGTTCTGTTTTAGATAAATCAATTACTTGGTTGTGAATATCGGTTGTTATTGGGTAAGTGTGATAGGTCCCCCAGGGCCCTAAATGTTGTGTGGAGTGTTCCACCGTCATGACCTCGGTTAAATTTTCCGGAATTAAAAGACGGGTATGTGGCGAGCAAGCCAGTAAACAGTGAGGAGTCCAGATAAATTTAAAATCAATATTGGCGGTGTTTTCTACACTATATTCAAATAAAATTTCATTTTCATGCAAAGTAACACTGCGCGATAAAATGTAGGGAAATTTCTCACTTTTGACCACGGAACGGACATTTTTCCCGTCGGGTGCAAAAGCACTTTGCCAGTTCATCGCCCATACTTCGCCATGATCCGGGATAGGAGTACCCAGAAAAGGTCCTTCCGGGTAAGGACAAGCATCTATAGAAGGAAACACCTCATCAAAACCGCTGGAATCATAATCAGAAAAAGAAGCCCCGTAGGTGGGAATAGTTAATGTAGATGATTGGGACTGAAATAAAAATTCTCGCCCCGTTTTTTTGGAAACCAAACTAGCTAGTTTGCACGCATATTGCGGTAAGAAAATAAGACGAATTTGCTCGTTTTCTAAAATACGAGCCTGGAGCCCTTTATAAAGTGTTTGTGTCATAACTCTCCTAACAATTTGACGGTATTATTTTTCTGTAAATTTTGTAAAAGTAAAAGGCAATAAATCTCCCAAAGTTTTGGTATATATCGTGCGTTTCTTTTGTTCCAACACAGCAATATAGATAGGTGTTTTAAGGGACATAAATTCACTCATTACTTGAAGGCATGCCCCGCACGGAGAACCAAATTTAACCCCGGGTATTTTTTGCGTAATCAGCGCAAGTGCCTTAAATTTTTTGTGGCCGGCCCCTACGGCAGAAAAAATGGCATTCCTTTCCGCACAGACCGTAAGCCCGTAGGAAGCATTTTCTATATTGGTACCGGTAAAGATTTGATCGTTGTCCGTCAGCACCGCTGCGCCAACCTTAAACCCGGAATAGGGCGAATAAGAACGTTCCCGAACTTGCTGCGCCGCATCTACCAACCGATTTTTTTCGTCTTTAGCTAATGGTAAGTTCCTCATACTCTCATTTTATAATAACAGCCCAAAAAGTCAACCCCTTTGCTTTATTTAAAATTTGAATAAAAGGATAATTTGTATAATAACGATATGAAAAAAATTTTATTGATTGTAGGAATTGTTTTTTTGGTGTGGTATATGGTAGATGACAAAACAATTAAAAATGCGCCGCAAGCCGTTTCAACGATTGTTGCTTTCGGGGATAGTTTAACGGCTGGCTATGGAGCCGGAGGGGAAAGTCATGCTTACCCGGCAGTGCTGGCGCAATTAACGGGAAAAACAGTTATAAATATGGGGCGTAACGGAGAAACAGCTGTGCAAGCACCGGATCGTTTAGCGCAAGTATTAGCGCATCAGCCACAGATGGTGCTGATTGAGTTTGGGGCCAATGATTTTATGCAGTCTTTAAGCCGGGAGAAAGCGGTTGAGGCAGTAGCTTCTATCGTAGATGCAGTGCAAGCCGCCGGGGCAATTGCAGTAATTGTAGACACCGGAGGACCCGGCATGGGGGCGTACACTCAGTCATACAGAAAATTGGCGAAGGAAAAACGAGCTGTTTTTGTGCCGGGAATTTTGTCTAATGTATTTCGTAAACGTGAATATATGTCGGATATTGTCCATCCCAATGCACGCGGGTATGAGATTGTAGCAAAACAAGTGCATAAAGCTATTTTCCCTTATTTGAAGTAGATGTATGAAGCAAATTCTTTATTTTTTTGTGGGAATTGCCCTCATTTTTTTAATGGGTTGTTCCCATGTTCCGCTTTCGCCTTTTCTCTATATTGATACGAATACGGACGAAAAAATTCGCTTGGAATTGCCGGAATATTACCAATTTAAAAAAGAGATGAGTGCGTTTGGCTTTTCTTCTTCGATTATTTATTCTTTTATCATTAAAAGCCATTTTTGGAGTGTATTAAAAGCGCCTTTTACGACTACGCACCGGTTGGCGGCGGTGGGGACTTCTTCTGCGCAAGTTATGTTGCAGTCGCATATTTTTGATTTATCGGCGATTCCGCCGCTTATACTTTTATGGCGGATCCGTATGGATTGTCTATTGCAGATACAATGAAAAAACGTGCGGCACAGGGGATAGATGTTCGGGGGGTGGTAGATGAGCTGAATAATGTGCTTAATTCGAGCAAAAAACCGGAGTTAAAACCAGCCGAAACATTTGTGGAAGAATTGGTGGAAAGACTTTTTGAAAAAGATTTTTCTAATTCCCAAGAAATGACAAAACCGCTGGATATTTCGTGGACGTATGGTATTATTTCCAGCTTAAGTAGCCAACTGTAGTTATTATAAAATTAACGGTTCTAATTCGCGTTCATATCCGGCAGCAGCTACGACGCGGGCTTTAAATAGGCTCCCCGGTTTTACGGGTTTTGTAAAGGTTACTTTCCCATCAATATCCGGGGCGTCTTTATAGGTTCGTCCAAAATCAGGTCCGTCGGAAATTGCTTCTAACGTAGTGCCAAGTAAACGCTTGTTAATTTTGTCAATAACGCGGCTTTGTACTTCTTCCAGTTCGCGCGCGCGTTCGTGTTTGACGGCAGCTGAAATTTGTTTCATGCTATAGGCGGCTGTTCCTTTTTCGCGAAAGTATTCAAACACGCCCATATTATCAAATTCATATTCCTTCACAAATTTTTTAAGTTCGTTAAAATCTTTTTTTGTTTCTTCGGGAAATCCTACAATAAAATTAGTTCGCAACGAAATATCGGGAACAATTGTTTTAAGCATATCTAGTGTGCGGCGGATTTGTGCGGCATCACAGTGGCGGTTCATGCGTTTTAAAACAGGGTCCGCAATATGTTGCAAAGGGATATCTATATAGTGGAAAATCTGCTCGGTCGAGGCGATTAGTTGAGCTAATTCTTTAGTAACGCGGTGCGGATATCCATACATGATGCGTAAGCGTCCTAATCCTTTTAGTTTCAGTAATTTTTCTAAAAGTTCTACAAGTTGTGGGCGACCGTATAAATCCATACCATAGGAAGTGGTGTCTTGAGCAATCAGCGAAATTTCTTTTACACCGTTTTGAATCATCAGCTTTGCTTCGCGTACAATGTCTTGCATGGGTTTGGAGCGATAGTTCCCCCGGATAAACGGAATTGTACAATAAGCGCAGCGGTTATTACAGCCATCGGCCACTTTTAAGTATGCCGTATGCGGAGCGGTTAAGCTCATCTTATATGCTGGCAGATAAAGCGTTTTGGGAAGGGGCGATAAAATCGTACCTGATTGGGGTAATATTTTTTCAATTTCTTCTTGCGCCCCGATAGAAAAAAGCGTATCTATTTCCGGAAATTCCTGCAAAATTTTCTCTTTAAACCGTTCAACTAAGCACCCGGTAACGGCGACTTTTTTTATTTGACCGGATTTCTTGAGTTCCAGCGCGTAGCGAATTTCTTCTTTAGCTTCTTTGACGGCAGAGGCTATAAAGCCGCAGGTGTTTATAATAACTTGATCAGCTTCGTTGGGAGAGAAAACGAGCTTATGCCCTTTAGCAAGTAATCGCGCGGAAAATTCCTCGCTGTTGGTTAGATTTTTCGGGCAGCCTAAACTGATTAAATAGAATTTCATAGTACCTTAAACGGCGACATCTTCCGTAGACTTGAGTGTGATTTCTTTGGCAGTCTCTTCCTCACTGGCTAACACGGCAGTACCAAAGGTTAACACACCAATACGACCCACAATCATAGTACCGATAATAATGAGTTTTCCCAGTACAGATAATTCCGGACTAATGCCGGTAGATAATCCTCCGGTGCTAAGAGCTGCTGCGGATTCTACCACCAAGCTTAAAAATGGTAATTTTTCGGTCCATGTAAGCATAAAGATACTAATAAAGAGGAACAACGTATAAAGTAAGAAAGTGGACGTAGCCGCATACAAACGCATAAGCGGAATTTTACGTCCCAAAATGGATACGCGCGTGCGCAGTTGTAACCGGGCCCGCATAATTGCTACCACTGTACAAAAGGCGGTCGTTTTAATACCACCAGCTGTTCCTGCCGGTGCTCCGCCGATACACATGAGCAATACTAACACAAGTAGCGAAGCGGAAGAAAGTAAACTTACATTAACGGTGCTAAAGCCGCACGTTGTCATAGCTGCAACAGATTGAAAAAATGCTTCTGTAAGGGTTAACGAAGGTGTTGTCATAAATAAGGTGATTGTGCCTAACAAAAGTAACGCAAGCGTAGACATAACAATTATTTTAGTGGTCAGCGAAATGGCTTGAGTTTTGCGCCGTATGAAGGTGTATAAGTCGGCAATGACAATAAACCCGATAGAACCTGCCAATGCTAAACAAGAGATAACAATGTTAATAGTGTTACTGTCTGCAAAATTTTCCAAGCTGTTATTCCAAAGGGAAAACCCCGCTGTACAAAAAGCCGATACACTATGGAAAATGCTATACCAAATTGCATTCCACGTGCTAAAATCATTGGCACGGAAGAAATTGTATAGGATAACCGCCCCAATACTTTCTGCAATAGTAGTAAATGCAACGGCCGACCATAAAAAATCGGACATTTTTAATGTGTTTGGCAAAGAAACTTCGGTAGATAAGGCTTCCTGTTGATGTATGCGCAAACGATGCCGTTGAGAAAAAGAGATAAAGATGAAGGACGAAAAAGTCATGTATCCAACACCGCCAATTTGGATGAGTAGTAGAACAATCAACTTCCCTAAAAACGTATAAGAGTCGGCGAAATTAACGGTATTTAGGCCGGACGTAGACACTGCTGCCGCCGCTGTAAAGAAATTATCAATAATAGATACATGGGAGTAAGTCATGAACGGCAAACAGAGCAATACAGTTCCTAGAAAGGTATAGGAAAGCACTGTTTGTGCAATGTTTTGGTGAGGGGTAAGCCTCAATAAAAACAGAGAATATTTTTTGAACGAAAGTTTAATTACTTCGTCGGTTTTGTCACAACAATTGCGCCAGTTTATTTTCATATAAGTATATTATATAAATTTGTAGAGTTGGACAAGATTCTTCTAGCCCGTTGGTGTGCTCAGGGCAACAAAAAAGCCACACTTGCGTATGGCTTTTTAAATGGCTCGCCCTGAAGGACTCGAACCTTCAACCTACCGGTTAACAGCCGGTCGCTCCACCATTGAGCTAAGGGCGAATAAAAGGTTTTTTCTTACTACATATTTATTGTAGTAAATATATTTCCTTTTGTAAATAGTTTTTAAAAATAATGCCTGGCTGGGTGGTTGCTCCTCAGCGGAGGGCTCGGCGGCGTGGGCGCCGGTTTTGGTCTGGGCGGATGGGGCCTATGAGCATAGTGGGGCGGTTGTGTAAGGTGAGGTTGTACTAAGGGCAAGATGTACGTGGTCCGCAAATGACCTTCTTGCGGAGAAATAGTGGCTACACAACCGCTCAATAAAAAGAGGGCACTGCACAAAAATAACATTTTTTTCATAACATTACCTCCTTGTGTCATATAAAACACGCTGGATAACTATTTTATTGCAAAATTTATGTTTATAATGAAGCAAAAAGATATAAAATGTAACCAGGAGGGGACTGTAAAATGGCAGATTATAAAGATTACTATAAAATTTTAGGGGTTAACAAAAATGCTTCGGATGCCGAAATTAAAAAGGCATTTAAAACCATGGCACGCAAGTATCATCCGGACATGCACCCGGAAAATGAAAAAGCAACTTGGACGGAAAAATTTAAAGATTTAAATGAAGCTTATACCGTCTTATCGGATAAACAAAAACGTACAATTTATGACCAAGTTGGCCAAGCCGATTATCAAAATTATGCGCGGGGTGGCGGGGGAAATGCCCGTTCCCGTGCAACCGGAGGTAATCCCTACCAGCAATATCAACAATACTCTTATGACGCAGGAAACGGCTTTGGCGGTTTTTCCGGCGGTGGAAAAACGCAGTTTTCCGGTGGTTTTTCCGGCGGAGATTTTAGCGATTTCTTTCAAAGTATTTTTGGCGGTTTGGGAGGAATGCAAGGTTTTGGAAATAATTTTGGCCGAAGTGCGGCTTCGGGTCAAGCGGCCGGAGATGTGGAAGCGGAACTTACACTTAATTTAGAAGACGCCCATCGCGGCGGGAATATGCAACTCACGATTCCTAACGGACGCACTGTTACGGTCAAATTACCGGCAGGAGTAGGAGAAGGTAAAAAAATTAAGCTAAAGGGGATGGGAAATCCTACGCAACGCGGAACAGGCGATTTGTACCTTGTTATTAAAATCCGTCCGCATGCCATGTTCCGATTGGAAGGAGATGATTTATATGTTCCCGTTACACTCATGCCTTGGACGGCAGCTTTAGGCGGTACGATTTTTGTGCCGACGTTGGACGGGCCGGTACAGGTTAAAGTTCCCGCCGGAACCCATAGCGGGAAAAAATTAAAACTAAGCGGAAAAGGACTAAGTAGCAAAGGTAGCTTATATATTACGTTAACGATTGATGTCCCGCGTACGTTAACCAAGGAACAAAAAGAATTATTCAGCCGGTTAGCGGCTTTGGAGTAGAAATAAAAAAATAAGGGGGATTGTATGACAGTTATTACAACTAAATTAGAAGAAAATTTAGTAACTCTCGGTGGGGCCCAAAATCGCCAAGTGGTCCGTACCGAATATAATGAACCGCGTGAGTTTATGAACCCGGGTGAGTTGTTGGCGGCTTCGTTAGGAGCTTGTATGATGACTATGGTGGGTTTTTTAGCTTCGCGCCGCAACGAAAGTGTGGCCGGTACTAAAGTGCATGTGGAGCCCTCTTTTGATGAGAAACATTCTCGCATTACATCATTTACGGTTACTTTTGAATTTCCGGAAACGTTGACGCAAACACAAAAAGATTTTTATGCCAAGGCCGCACAAGGTTGCCCGGTGCATAATAGTTTGCGGGAAGACATTAGCTATAAAGTAATTGTGAAATAACGACTGGCGTGGAATTACGCTTTACGCAGCGAGGTGATAATATGATGTTATCACCTCGCTTGCTATTACGCGATACAATTTTCCAAATTCTATTTATTTTGCGTTACCTTTCCACTCGCCGTACTTAACAGTACTTATCTTGGGCAACTAGTAACGCAAATTAAAATCGAAATTGAAAAAATCATCTGCTCTTTTGCAAGGTATGCCTATACTGCACGGCCAGGAATAACGATGGATGCAACGTTTTGGTTTCAAAAAAATATCCCCGCGTTTAGTGCGGGGATATTTTTTGCCAACTTAGCACAAATTTTATTTACTTTGCGTTGCTGCAGCTCCGCCGGTTAAATCTTTTATGGCGGCTACGGCACCGAGCACGTTGCTAGCTTCGTAAGGCATATAGATAATTTTGTTATCTTTGCCTTCGGTCATAGCTTGTAAGGCCTCAATGTATTTGAGCGAAATCATGTAGCTAGCCGGATTAGACGATTGCGCTACCGTATTGGCTACGATTTTGACAGATTCGGCCTCGGCTTGGGCTACTTTGATTTTGGCTTCAGCTTGTCCTTCGGCTTCCAAAATAGCAGCTTGTTTCAACCCTTCCGCTTTTTTAATTTCCGATTCGCGGACTGCTTCTGCCTTTAAGATTTGGGCCGTTTTCGTACCTTCGGCTTCCGTTACCATAGCACGGCGGTCGCGTTCGGCTTTCATTTGTTTTTCCATGGCTTCGCGAATGGCGGACGGCGGAATAATATCTTGCAGTTCCACGCGGTTTACTTTTACACCCCATTTGTTGGAGGCATCATCCAAAATTACTTGCAGTTTGCTATTGATAATCTCGCGTGAGGTAAGCGTTTGATCCAAGTCCATTTCGCCGATGATATTTCTGAGCGTGGTCTGCGTTAATTTTTCAATAGCCGTCGGCAACGATTCCACCTTGTAGGCGGCTTTAATCGGGTCGGTGATTTGGAAATAAAGTAGCGCGTTAATTTCAATGCCTACGTTATCTTTGGTAATTACGCTTTGGCGCGGAAAATCATATACGGTTTCACGCATATCAATCGTATCGCGCATTTCCATATAAGGTACGGAACGAGTACGGCCGGTAGAATCCACATATTCGCGGCTATTGCGCCATTCCATATGGTGGGCTTTATCCATGATTGGGATAATCCAGTGGATACCGGAATCCAACATGGTTAAATATTTTCCGAAACGTTCAATAATAACCACTTGCGCTTGTTTGACGATGATGATTCCTTTTACCAAAATCACAATCACAAACAGGATGAATGCTGCTAAAAAAACAATCCCTAATGCTCCTGCTTCTTCCATATTACTTCCTCCTCATTGATTAGTGGGTTTAGTACCCATCAAATTATTTAGCGCGGACGGTTAAAGTGACCCCGTCTAATTTTTCCACTACGCACACGGTGCCGACGGGAAGCGGTTTTTCGGCGGTAGCTTTCCAACTTTCGCCGGCTACTTTTACGCGGCCAACACCCTCTACCGGGTCCAACGGTATTTCCACCACGGCTTCTTGACCGATTACATCTTCTGCCGGAGTTTTTACCTTTTTTGATTTTCCGTATAAGTGTTTAAGCGCAAACGGACGGATGCCAATCCAGCAGGCAGAGGATACGATTGTGAACACGATCACCTGCATCCAAATTCCCCAGCCTAGCCAGGAAAATAAGGCAGCCCCTAACGCACCGATACCTAAACACGCCAGCGAAAATTCCATGCTGAACATTTCGCCTACAAAACAACAAAATGCGACAATTAAATATACGTAGTAATTCATAGCATCCCCTTAATTTTTAATAATTTCCAAATAGTTTCGTACGTAGGAAAGCCGCCGCTCGTCGTGGATTTTATTAAGCGTAAAAATCATGTTGGCAAGCAGCCGCCGCACCAGTTGCCTGGAGGAAAGCGGTATTAAAAACTCGTCGGACCATTGTAAGCAGCGTGATTCAATGTATTGGCGGCAATCTGTTTCGGTGAGGAGGTTTCCTTTATCTAACGGGTCAATAAATAGCGATTGTCCGTTTTTATCTTCCTGCAAAAGTACTAATATTCGCCCAGCCAAATCAATTAAACCGCAATCTAATCCATAGCGTTGCCCTAACACGGTATATAAACAAGCCACGCATACATTAGAGCCTCGTTTTTTGCGTAGTAAACGTGCAAAAGACAAGTCCTTAATGTCCCGGTTCACAGGAATCGTTTGAAGTTGTAACGTATTAAATAAATAATTGCTGATAGACGAAGCAATTTCTACATAGTTTTTTGCATTGAGTAAGGGAATTCTCAGTTGGGTGGCCCACGCATCTACCGGAGCTGTAATATCACTACGGACGGTGGCCGTTTCAATAAATTTAGAGATAAGCGCAAGACCTTCTTCTAAGTCCGGATTGATTTTTTCGGCAAAACGTGCAAAACCGTTGGATAAATCGTCCCAACAAATTTCTTCCAGCGTTTGTACCACCGGAAGGGGAGTTTGTTGTTGAAATTCTTGTTCTAAAACAGCATGTACTTGGGAGGGATTTTCTTTAAGTGCCGCGGCAATTTCGCGCTTGATGACGGGGCCGTAAGTGTCTGCTTCGGTCCTTAATAATTGAAACAACGCTTTTAGACGAACCTCATCATATATCTGCATACTAATAGCCTAGCAAATTAACAGAATTTTTTCTACTTTTTTAAATTAGAAAAATGGGGGAAGCAAAATAAAAACCCGAGGCCTTAAAAACCCCGGGTTTTTTAGCTAACTAAAAAAGTTATTGAATATCTTTTTCGTTGGCAGTAATGGAAAGCACTACGCGGCGGTTTTGAGCGCGGCCTTCTTCGGTGTCGTTGCTGGCCACCGGGTTAGAGGCACCAAAACCTACGTAGGTAATGCTCAGGGTTTTAAGACCGCTGCCAAGCAAGAAATCATACACGGCTTTAGCACGGGCCGTAGATAATTTTTGGTTGATGGCATCAGAACCGGTAGAATCGGTATAACCTTGTACCACAATGCGGTTTTTAGGATATTTTTTAAGCACGCGGTTAAGGTCGGTTAAGGTTTGCAAGGAAGCAGCGGAAAGTTCCGAGCTGCCTACGGAAAACAAAATATCATTTTTCAAGTAAACTTGAATTCCGTTGGCGGATTTGACTACGTCGGCAATTGCGGCGAGTTCTTTGGCTTGTTTATCGTAGTAATTGCCTAACGCACCACCGGCAGTAGCACCGGCCAGCGCACCAATGATGGCACCGGTTCCGCTTTTACCACCCGTATTGTGGGAAATAATAGCTCCAGCTGCAGCACCTACTGCAGCACCGCCGGCCGCGCCCCAAGCAGTCCGTTTACCGGGGGTGGTGCAGGCGGAGAGTAAAAACGCACAAGCTGTGCATAGTAACAACGCTTTTTTCATGTAGGTTTCTTCTCCTTTTGTAGTAAGAATAAGTATGCTATATTCTACTTTTTTTAAGCCAATACGAAAAGTGCTTTTTTGAAAAAGGAAAGGGCCTTTTTTGCAAAGGCCCTTTCACTTCTGTAAAGAAATTACAAGTTATTTGTTTTTAATTTCTAATTCAACGCGGCGGTTTTGAGCGCGGCCTTCACGGGTCTTATTGCTGGCAACCGGGTTTTGAGCACCGTAACCGATGAAGGATACGTTCTCGGCAGCTACCCCGTCTTTGACGAGTTCCATAGCAACTGCTTTTGCGCGGCGTTGAGAGAGATCCACGTTGTAGTCCGGGTTACCCAAAGAATCGGTATAGCCGGCTACGCGCACAGTAGCATTTGGATATTTTTTAAGTATGTCCGCTGCTTTTTTGATTTGGGTCAAAGAGCCTGTTTCAATGGTATCGCTGTTGTGGGCGAAGTTGATGGGTTCTTTGAAAGAAAGAATCGTGGCGTTTGCTTTTTGTTTCACATTCGCAACGGTGGCCAAGGCCGCATCATCGCTTACTTTGGGAGCCGGTTTGGCGGCTGGCGGTGGCGGCGGAGGCAACGGTCTTGCTGCTTTTTTAAAGCAACCATCGTGTTGGCATTTTGGACATTTGCAACCTGCTTTATGATGATGTTTGCAGGAGCAAGCGGCCTTTACGCATGTATTAGAGCGGTTAGGCGTGGTAGTGCATTTGGTGCAGTGGCAGGCGCTCAAAAAAATAGCAGCTGCCAAAACAGTCATTACTTTTTTCATTGGTTTCTCCTTTGTTAAAGTAAACAGCTTAACAGATATATTCTACAATATCCTGCAAGTTGGGCAACCCTTTTTTTTCATTAGCTCGCGGTATAGACGGTAAACGGGTTTTTTAAGCGTGGGGTGAATGTACTCCGGCAAAATATAAGAGAGTGGTTTTAACACAAATTCCCGTTCGTGTAAACGCGGATGGGGGACCATTAAAAAATAGTCGGGTTCGTCCTCAAAAATTTCGCGGTCATCGTAAAATAAAATATCCAAATCAATCACGCGTGGGCCATTTTTAAAAGTAGGTGTACGGCCGAGTTCTTTTTCCAGCGTTTTTAGTTTTTTTAGTAACGGCATGGGGGCATACGGTGTACTCAAAATGACTACGGTATTTACAAAATCATCCTGATTTTCAAAGCCCTCCGGTTTAGAGATAATATACGGCGCTACTTCTTTAACTATGCCCAGCGCCGGTAGCGCGGCAAGCGCGCGGTCGATATTTTCTTTGGCGGGGGGAATGTTACTGCCAAGGCCTAAAATAACTTGCGGCATTTAGTGTTCTCCTGTATAGGTTATCCAACGGTCGGGAGCTTCGGCAAGTTTTACACTTTTTAGCTGCGAAAATTCTTTTTTTAGCGTGTCAAACATCCAGATACAAATGATTTCGGTTGTTGGATTTTTAAATAAATCGTTGAGCGTTTTTCCTTCTAAAACGCGGTTGATTTTTTCGTCTAACACAGCGGCAATTTGGCGAAAATCTAGCAAATAGCCCTCTTTATTGAGTGGGCCGCAAAGTGTAATTTCGTACGTAAAAGTGTGTGCGTGGATTTCTTCAGCTAGCGAGCCGCCGTGCCCGTGGCTAGCCGTAAAAGAGCCGGTGTGAGTGAGGTAAACATTAGGCATTTTGCATCTCCGTTTCTTGGTAAAATTGCAAAAGTCGGCGCGTGGATTTTACGTCGTGTACGCGCAGAATGTCCGCGCCTTGTTGCAACGCCAATAAATTAGCACCGAGCGTTTGGGGTAACCGATCTTGAGGGGTGTCGCCGGGCGCGCTTAAAAAACTTTTGCGCGAAAGGGCAACGAGGAGCGGCACGCCAAGCGTTTTAAATTTATGCAAATTTTTTAGCAGTTCATAATTTTGCGCGCGCGTTTTGGCAAAGCCGAAGCCGGGGTCTATAATAAGTTGTTCTTTTACAAGTCCTGCCGTTAGTGCTTGCGAAATTTTCTCGCTTAAAAAATCTTTTACTTCGCTTACCACGTTGTTGTAATCCGTTTGCGTTTGCATAGTTTGTGGGGTACCGCGCGTGTGCATGAGGACGAGTTTTGCGTTAAATTTTTTGACGAGTGCAAACAGTTCGGGCGAAGGTTGGCCGCTTACGTCATTGACAATTTGTACACCGTTAGTAAGCCCTTCTTCTGCGATAGCGAGTTTGGTGGTATCTAAGGAAATGATTACTTCGGGCCATTGTTGGTGTAAAAGTTTAATTAAGGGA
>CACZKQ010000022.1 GCA_902781765.1 uncultured Elusimicrobium sp.
CATAAGTACTCCTTACAGATTTATTTTTTCTTTATTGAGATAAGTGGGACGGTGTTTCACTTCCATAAAGATCCGGCTTAAATATTCTCCAATCACGCCTAATGTGATTAACTGTACTCCGCTAAAAAATAGAATCGCTACCATGATAGAAGTATACCCGCTGACTGGATTGCCAAAGACAATTTTTTTGTACGCTGTCCACAACGCAAAAATAAAGGAAGCCATTGAAACGAACATGCCAAAATAGGTGCATAACTTCAAAGGTAGCGTGGTGGAAGCAGTGATTCCGTTTAATGCAAAATTCCATAACTTCCAATAATTCCATTTTGTTTTGCCAGCGGTGCGTTTTTCGCGGCGGTAGGGGACGGCAATACTTTTAAAACCTACCCAGGCAAACAAACCTTTCATAAACCGCTCCCGTTCCGGAAGTTGCAACACCGCCTCTGCCGCGCGCCGGCTTAGCAAGCGGAAATCTCCTACATTGTACGGCATTTTAGGAGAGGCAAATAAATTGTAAATTTTGTAAAAACCTTGCGCAGTAACACGTTTGAGCCAAGCATCTGTTCCCCGGTCTGTGCGTTGCCCATAAATATTCTCATAACCTTCTTTAAATTTTTGGTAAAACGCAATAATTAGCTCCGGTGGGTCTTGCAAATCAGCATCTATGCAAACAATCGCTTGAGCACGTGCATGGGCCAAGCCGGCCGTTAACGCGGCTTCTTTGCCAAAGTTACGCGATAGCGAAATTAGTTTAATTTCGGGCCGGTGGATTGCTTGCTCTTTAAGCCACGCGGCGGAAGCGTCGGTACTTCCGTCATCCACAAAAACATACTCGTACGCAACCGCCATCTTTGCAAGTACTGGGTCGGTACGTTGCAAAAACAGCGGTAACATTTCCTGTTCGTTATAGAAAGGAACAACAATGGATAGTTCCGGTTGATTTTGTTGGTTCATGGTTGTAGATAGTATAGCAATTTTAAGCCATTTTTCCCGAATTGATTTTAAATAGCAGTTCACTTTTAATTTTATACAATAGCCAAGGGGGCTTATGATTTTGAAATTTGATATTACCTCAATGAGTTGCGCTGCTTGTGTGCTGCGTGTGGAGCGTGCGGCGCGCGGTGTTTTGGGTGTGAAGAAAGCGGAAGTCAGTTTGCTGACAAATACACTTGTTGCAGAAGTAACCGACGCGTTAATAGCTCCCCAAATTATAGACGCGATTAGAAAAGCGGGATACGGCGCTTCTTTGCAAAATCAATCTGTCCAGCCGTTCCATAAAAAAGCAGCAGATGAAGCACTTCAACTTAAAAAACAATTTTTATTTTCTCTTTGTTTACTAACTCCCCTGTTTTTGCTGGCCATGATACCGCAACTTGCTTCTTTTTTTGGAATATCGCCTACCGTTTCAGCCGTTATTCAGCTCATTTTAGCACTAGGTGTAGCGGGAATAAACCGTTCGTTTTTTGTGCGTGGAGTTAAACACTTACTTGGGCTTGCCCCTAATATGGATAGTTTAGTGACATTGGGAAGCGGCGCGTCTATTTTGTTTGGAATGATTGGATTATTTTTTCCGCACTTATTTGTACCGGCTTATTTTGAATCAGCCGCCATGATTTTAACCTTAGTTACTTTAGGAAAATGGTTGGAAGCGCGTGCAAAAAGAAAAACAACCGGAGCTATAATTGCTTTGGTCAAATTACTGCCGGAAGCGGCTTGTGTCCGCCGAAATGGGCGCGAATTTTTGCTTGCACCGCAAGATTTACGCGTGGGAGATATTTTGCTTTGGCGTGCCGGACAACGAATTGCTGCAGATGGCCGCGTGGTGCTGGGGCAAGGGGCTGTAGATGAAGCGGCTTTAACGGGGGAGAGTATCCCGCAAGAAAAAACGGAAAATAATCATGTGTCTGCCGGGACGTTACTGGTGAGTGGTTATTTAGAAGTGTATGTGGAACGCGCAGGGGCAGATACCACTTTAGCTAAAATGATTGAACGGGTGGAACAGGCTTCTAGCGGCAAAGCACCGATTGCACGTTTAGCAGATAAAGTCAGTGCGTTTTTTGTGCCGCTTGTGTTGGGAATTGCGGTTGTAACTTTTTTGAGTTGGTATTGGCTGGGGTTCCCTTTTTCTCAGGCCGTTATGGCGGCGATTTCGGTACTTGTTATTTCGTGCCCTTGTGCGTTGGGGCTTGCCACGCCAACGGCCATTACGGTGGGAGTTGGAACCGCGGCTAAACTTGGGATTTTAATTAAATCGGCAGAAATTTTGGAAAGGACTCCTCAAGTGCAAACCGTTATATTGGATAAGACCGGTACGGTAACAAGCGGGCAAATGCGCGTATTTCGCCTGTTCCCTGCGGAAAGTTCACCCGAAAAATTACTTACGTTGGCGGCCTCATTGGAAAAACAATCTAATCATCCGTTTGCGCAAGCTTTAGTTTTATATGCCAACGAAAAAGGGATCGATTTATTGGAAAGTTCGCAATTTCGCATCATTCCCGGCCGCGGGGTAGAAGCCGTTATTGAGGGAAACAAAGTTTTCGGCGGGAATTTAACTTTTATGCGTGAACAGAACGTTCCTATTGCCCAGGCAGAGCAACTTCTTTCACAGGCGGCATCAAAAGGGTGCACCCCATTATTTTTTGCTTCCAAGACAGATTTTTTAGGGAGTATCTGGTTTAGCGATACCTTAAAACCAACGTCAAAAGAAGCAGTTACTTTGCTAAAAAATTTAGGGCTTCGCGTTTTACTGGTAACGGGTGATAATGTACAAACGGCTACTTACGTTGGAACGCAAGTGGGAATTAACGAGGTAAAAGCCGGTGTGTTACCCCAGGAAAAACAAGCGCTTGTTTGCACGTTGCAACGTCAGGGGAATGTGGTGGCGATGGTGGGAGATGGAATCAATGATGCTCCGGCCTTGGCCGGCGCGGATGTATCCATGGCGTTGGGAAGCGGAACAGACGTGGCGGTGGAGTCGGCTGATATCGTGCTGATGCAAGCGGATTTGCGTCAGGTAGCGGCGGCAATTTGGCTTAGCCGGGCGGTCATGCGTAATATTAGGCAGAATTTATTTTGGGCATTTTTCTATAATGTAATAGGGATTGCTTTAGCGGCCGGTGTATTTTATCCTTTTTTTGGGTGGCAATTAAGCCCTATGTTTGCGGCGGCGGCAATGAGTTTAAGTTCTGTATGTGTGGTAACCAATGCGTTACGGTTGCGCTTTTTTAAACTGCCTTATCAGTGGGCAGAAACGGAGAAAAAACAAATGAAAAAAATACTAACCATTCAAGGTATGATGTGTGGCCATTGTGCCGCGCATGTGGAACGGGCTTTAAATGCACTTGAAGGGGTTGTGGCAAAAGTAGATTTGCAACAACGGGTGGCTGTTGTTCAGTCCGCGCAGGAAGTGCCGGATGATATTTTATGTCAAGCTGTACAAAATGCCGGGTACGAAGTAGTGTCTATTCAATAAGTACGTTTTGAGAAGAGGTTTCTTATGAAAAATTATGGTTTTGTAAAAGTAGCTGCAGGGCTAATTCCAGTTTATTTGGCAGATCCGGCGGCTAATAGCCGCGAAATGGAAAAAATGATTACGCTAGCTGTTAAAGAAGGAGTACGCGTTCTGTCTTTTGCGGAATTATCGTTAACCGGGTACACATGCGGAGATTTGTTTACTTCTTCTGTGCTGCTTGAAAAGACAGAAGAGGCACTGGCGGCTCTTTTAAAAAAGACCGCTAAAGAGGATCTTATTTTTATTGTGGGGCTTCCGGTAAAGGCGGGGGCTTTGTTGTTAAATGCCGCAGCAGTGTGTTACCGCGGAACAATTTTGGGGGTTATTCCTAAAACGTATCTTTCTAATTTCCGGGGTTGTGGAGAGCCGCGTTGGTTTACCTCAGCTTCCAAATGGAGCGGGACGGAACTTTTGTTAGCCGGGCAGCGTGTGGCGGCGGGTACAGATTTAATTTTTAAAGCGGGTCAAATGACGTTTGGAGTTGAAATCGGCAATGATTTAAATGCGCTTGGTTTGGGGCCTTCTTTCGCGGCTTGTTTACAGGGAGCGGAAGTGATATTTAATTTGTCTGCTACCAGTGCGCAAGCGGGAGCATACGAACGTATTTGCCGTCAGGTGGCAGATAAGTCAACCGCCGCACGGTGCGGGTATGTATACACTTGCGCCGGGTGGGGAGAATCCAGTACAGATATTGTTTTTGAACCAACCGCTTTTATTTACGAAAAGGACCATTTGCTGGCCCAGGCTAAACGCTTTGAAACAACCAGTCAGTTAATTAGTGCGCAAATTGATGTGGAGCTTTTGCGTCATGACCGGCAGTTAAGTACGTCGTTTTGTCAAGCATGTGGGCAAGAACTCATGGCCGCTTATCAGGTAATAGAAAGCGGACAACCGGTAAAAGCAATTTCCCGGTTGGAACGTACCATTTCTACGACGCCGTTTGTGCCGCAAGCAAACGAATTAAACGGCCGTTGTGAAGAAATTTTTAATATTCAAGTAATGGGGCTGGCTACGCGGCTTCATAATACTGGCATTCAAGCTGTTACGTTGGGGATTTCCGGCGGGTTAGATTCTACATTGGCCCTGTTGGTGTGTGCCAAAACATTTGATAAGTTGGGTATTTCCCGCAAGAAAATTACCGGGATTACCATGCCCGGTTTTGGTACTACCGACCGTACATACCAAAATGCGTTAAAACTAATGAAGGCCTTAGGTATTACGGTGCGTGAAATTTCAATTAAAGCGGCGTGCGAACAACATTTCAAAGATATTGCTCATAAAATTACCGATCATAACGCTACGTATGAGAATGCACAAGCGCGCGAGCGGACCCAAATTCTAATGGATGTAGCCAATCAAACAGGCGCAATTGTGGTGGGAACGGGCGATTTGTCCGAGCTTGCGTTAGGGTGGGCTACTTATAACGGGGATCACATGGCTATGTACGGAGTTAATGCAGACGTTCCCAAAACACTGGTGCGTTCGTTAGTAGCCTGGATTGCACAAACGCAAAATAATGCCACGGTGCGTTCTATTTTACAAGATGTGCTTGCTACGCCAATCAGTCCGGAATTATTACCGGCCCGTCAAGGGAAAATGGTACAAAAGACGGAAGATTTGGTTGGCCCGTATGAACTGCACGACTTCTTTTTGTATTATTTTATGCGTCATGGTTTTGGCCCGGAGAAGATTTTCTTTTTAGCTAAACAAGCTTTTAAGAACCAATTTGCCGCGGGTGTTATTAAGAAGTGGCTCAATGTTTTTTGAGCGTTCTTGTATGCCCGACGGCCCGAAAGTAGGCTCGGTGGGTCTTTCGCCGCGCGGCGACTTTAAAATGGCTAGTGACGTAAGCGGCCGTTTGTGGCAAGCGGAAGCGGAAAAATTATAAATTGCTTGCGCCGGATTTGCTTTGTTTTTTATAATGAAGTTAGCTTTTTAGCAGGAGAAATTTTTTAGCGCCGCCGGGTGCTGCGAATTTAATTTTAGCTGTTTTTGCAGGTAATTTATTTACAGGTCTACTTTAAAAAGTATGCCGAAGAACTCAAAGACAGACGTTAGAGGTATACGTTGTTTAAGCTGATCCCTTAAATAACTTGTACCGAGTGTTTATTGCTTAGGCAATAAACCACGGCTGTTATTTTGGGAGACCTTCTTCGGCAACCTGGTATAACGGCCGTTTTTATCGGCCTTAATAAGGAGGCCGATATGGTCCAGTTTACTCCCGAAGAAAAAATTTTCCGCGCGTTAAGCCGCTTTGAAGCATCCGGCGTTAAACTTTCCGCCCATCTTGCCGTTTTTGCGCGCCAATCCAAGTCTGATGCGCTTGCCGTTAGACGTTTGCAACATCAGCTAGAAGGGCTCCAAATGCAGTTGGCCATTTTCCGCCAACACGTGCTTTACGGATACGGCAAACCACGGCCAAAGTTGCACTTGCGCAACCAATTCCCCAATCAACCTGAAATATTGGAGTAACCGCCCCCGGATTTGCGCAATTCCCCCGGTATATGCTATAATAAAGTGCGGGGTAGAGAAGCCTGGTATCTCGCAAGGCCCATAACCTTGAGATCACTGGTTCAAATCCAGTCCCCGCAAAATTTTAACGTATAGAACCGCTCTTTTGGGGCGGTTTTTTATTGGAAATATGATACAACACGCTCTTTTTATGTACAATACTGATAGGATTTAAAGAGGAGGATTTAATAATATGTCTATTGCAGTATGTGTAGGGGGAAACAAACAAATTTCGGCGAACCGTTTAGGGGTTAGCCTTGCCAGAAGGTTGCAATCATCCGGCAAAGAAGTCTTGTTATGTGCGGCCAAAGGAAGCATCAAACAAACCGGGCCGGTGGTGTTAAAGGAATTTATTGCAGCGGCCACTGCTAAAGTATGGGCGTCTGCATTTGTGAAAAATAATGTAGAGAAAGTCGTGTCGCTGATGAACTTGCGTGCTTGTGAAGCTGCGGTTGAGGCGCACATTCCGTTTATTTATGTAGAGTACGATGGCTTCAAAGAAGATAAACCAAGCAAAACCAAAAAAGCACTGTTAAAAAAAGCGAAAAAAGTGATTATTTTGTGTGACGGTGAAAAACCTGTTTCCAAGCGTACGTACACGGGGATTCCGGTAGTGCGTGCCACGGTGCCGGCACTTGGTGTGGAACTAATTTTGAAACCTTGCTGGATTGCTGGGCTAAATTAGCTCCTTTACATCCGTCTTGGCACTTGACTATCGTTGGGGACGGTGCATCAAAAGCTAATCTCAACCGTTTAATTGCTAAACACTACTTGCAAGCCAGCGCAGAAATTGCATCAGCGGCGGCCGGGATTGAACCTTTCCTAGCACAAGCGGATATTTTTGCTTATACGGCTTCTAAAGCGGCGCGGGCGGATGAATTGTTAGATGCGATGGCCAGTAAACTGCCGGCCGTTGCCCTGGACAGTGCGTTAGCGCGGGAACTGATTACTGATTGCGTGAATGGGGTGTTGGCCGCAGATGAGGCCGCTTTCGTACACGCGTTAGATGCGCTTATGGTAGATTGGGGATACCGCGTTGGTTTAGCGGTATGTGCCGGTCAAGAACGTGATAAAAAACCGCTGAAAGAATTTGTCCGGGTTGTGTGGGAAAATTTATAGTTAGGAGCTGACTGTGCGCATTACATGCGTGATTGGAACGTTGGGCGGCGGCGGTGCGGAGCGTGTCATGACGTATTTGTCCGGCGGTCTGGCCGCGCGCGGACATGACGTTACGCTACTTACCTTAGATAACTCGGTGCCGGATTTTTACCCTACCCCTAACCATGTAACGCGGGTGCGTATTGCGTTGCCTACTTTCAAAAAAGCCGGCTTTTGGGGCGGATTTCCCCGCTTATATCATCTCACGCAAGCAGTTCGCCGTACACGGCCAGACGTACTTATTAGTTTTATGACCATTAGCGTAGTTGCATCATGCTGGCTACTGCGAGTGCCTATAATTTATGCGGATCATTTAGATGTGCGCTATTTGGCATATTCTCGTAAATGGAAAATATTGCGTAATTGGTTGTTGCGTACGGCTCGTGCGGTGGTGGTACTTTCTAAACGGGATAAAAAATTTATTACCCTGTATCACAAAAAATGGAATCCGGTTGTTATTTATAATCCGGCACTTGCGGCAACAAACGAACCTTTGCCGTGCCCGGATTTTATGCGATCGGATACCCGGTATGTTATTGCAGTGGGACGCTTGGTGAAACAAAAGGGGTTTGACCGGTTGCTTCAAGCGTGGCGGCGCGTTTGTAGCGAATTTCCTACGTGGCGCTTAGCGATTATCGGAACCGGACCTGAAGAAGCTGAGCTAAAAGGTTTAGCCGAAACATTAGACGTGCAGTATAGTGTAGATTTTATAGCTCCTGTGAAAAATTTAGCGGCCGTTTACCAGCACGCTCAAATTTATGCCATGTCATCCCGCGCGGAAGGATTCCCCATGGTACTGCTGGAAGCCATGGCGGCGGGCCTTGCCGCGGTGAGTTTTAACTGCACCGGGCCAGATGTAATTATTCGGGACGGCATAGACGGATTTTTAGTCAAGCAAAATTATACGGATCTGTTAGCAAAAAAAATGGCGGAACTGATGAAAAATGATGCGTTACGGAGTGAATTTGGAAAGCAAGCCCGCACCGTAACGGAACGGTTTTCTTTGAAAAATTATTTAGATGCTTACGAGAATTTATGCAAAAGCGCACACCGATAAACTGGGAAAGTCCACTTACAAAACAAAGCTTACTGGACCTGCAGGAAACTATTTTTTTGCAGGGCCGCGATAGCCGCGTGGTGCGTAGCGCATTTGCGTATAGCCGGCTTAAAAAACAGGGGTTGGCACGTGTGGCGCAAGGTTGGAGAGGACTAACCCAAAAACAAAAAAAACCGTCCGATCATTTAAGAATTTTCTTTTGGCTGCCCGGTGGAATCGGTGATGCTGCTTGCGCGCGGCGGCTGGTTAGTGCGTATTTGTCCCTTATGCCCAGAGCAGAAGCGGAAATCTATAGCCCGGTAACCGGGGCAGTAGAAACTATTTTTGCAGGGTTAAAAGGTATTAAATCGGCTTCTTGTGTTAAGCAGTATTGGGGAAATTATGATTTAGTTGTTTTTGCATGTTTGGGAGTTAAATTTTTAGCCTCGGATGAAAACCGTCTAGCCAAACTGGCCCCTGAGTTTTTGCCTACATATACGCAAGCAAAATCGGCTCAAGCGCAGCTTGGTTTTTTATTGGAGGATCCTTTCTTAACGGAGCCGGCGCTTGGGCGTTGGCTACGCTACATGAGGGGAAAGCGTTTTGATTTACTTTCGTTTACAGGTGGAATAGATTTAACGGAAAACAGAACAGAAAAAATTCCGGTTGATTTGTCTAAACTGGCTTCTTGGGGATTAACTCCTCACAACTATCTTACTTTTCACGATGCTTCGCAAGAAGAGCAACTGGCAACCCGTATGTGGCCGCGAGAGCATTGGGAAGCGTTATTGCAAAAAATTAAGGAACAATATCCTACGTTAAAAATTGTGCAACTGGGAACGCGTGATAATCCCGCCTATTTGCAAGCAGATATATGCTTGTGCGGTAAAACGATATTGAGCGATTTGCCCAGTCTATTAGAAGGTTCTCTTTTGCATGTGGATACCGAGAGCGGTTTAGTTCATTTAGCGCAATATCTTTCCACAAAAAGTGTAGTGCTGTTTGGCCCTTCCGAAAAGAATTTTTTTGCGTACCAAAAAAATATCAATTTAGCGGCTGGGGAATGTGGCGGATGTATGTGGAGTGTCCCAAATTGGATGAACATTTGTGCATTGTCAAAGGGGGAAGCTTCTTGCTTAAGAGCCATTACTCCGCTAGCAGTATGGCAGGCCATGGAGCCTGTTTTGAAAGGCCAGAATCGTTAAATTTTACTTTTCGGCAGACACTGACGGATAAAAAATTGCAAGTCTCCGCTATAATACGATAACCCACCTAATGTCGCGACGAAAATAATCCCGCCGATTAGTACCGTAATCCATGGATTGCTTCCCGCAAAATACCAACCGTAAATAGCAGACGGAACGAGCGCAATTATGTTTAAGGAAAAAATACGGCCCATTTGGCGCCATGTAGCAGTGGCTTGCCAAGCGGATACAAATCGCTTGAGGAAGAAGTAGGCAATACTAAGCCCCAGCAAATTACAAAAAAGTAGCGTGTAAGGATAAGCCAACCCTCCCCAATAATGCATGGTTATCGGAAGTAATATCAGCATAAGGAAATACCCGATTAGTGAATAAGTAAAAAATTCTTTCCACATACGTGTAGCCGATAATATATTTGCTTGCAAAGAGCCCGGTGCTATAAATAGCATAACAAAGAGCAGCGGACGTAAAAAATTAGCGGCTAATACACCGTCTTGAACGGTAAAAGCACCGCGCTGAAAAAACATTAACACGATTTCTTGTGCATAAAAACAAGAGAAAACGGCTAAAGGGGCTAGTAAGAAAAATAAAAAATGATTGACAGCCAGATAATTGATATTACCCTGTTGCCAATCTTGCCTGGAAACGTGTTCGGTTAACTGAAGTTTTGATAAATTGGCTACGCGCGACGTTAAAATTTCGGTAGGTGTTTCGGATAATTGCTTAGCGTAATTTAAAGCAGATACAAGTCCCATTCCCATTCCGCTTAACAGATAGATAGGCAGCCACCCGCAGATAATATTTAACACGCTTTGTACGCCAATACTTCCCAGGTTATGTTTCAACCGGGAAGAGAGCGTATAGCCGCCGCATGCAAAATTCCAGTGGAGTTCTTTTTTTAGGGAATATACTAGCAATACTACCTGAATTGCATAAGAGCAGACAAAGCCTAACATCATGCTTAAAATTCCAATTTGGTGTCCCAGTGCTAATAAAAAAACAAGTGGAAAAAGAGCATTAAGAGGCGTTAATAATGAAGTGGTAAAGCGGTGGTACATTTCCAAAATTGCTGTAAGATAAAAAGCAAAAAGCTGCAACCCGAATAATAAAAAACTAAGGCGTATGAGCAAGGTATGGGCGGTTAATTGTTCAAGCGTAAAGCGCGAGCAGCTAGCTAGCGCATAAGTCGGGGAGCAGACTCCTAATAGCAATATAAAAACTATTATTACCGCGTAAAATTTGAAGAAAAAATTGAGTACCAGTTTTCCCTGACCTGGTTTAGTTTCTTCTAAGAACATAGCTTCAGGAATAATTGCGGTAATATTGAGCGAATGAACCAGCGAACCCGTTGTACCCATTAACATGATGAGGTAGAAATAAATATCCGTTTCAGTAGTTACGCCGAAGTAAGCGGCTACCAACAGCGCATTGATAAACGACAAAAATTTCCACACGCTGGTTGCTCCTACGGCCAAAACAGTCCCGGTACGGTAAGAAGTGGGTTTAAAAAGATGAACCATATTTTGTATTATAGTATTTTAGGAGAATATTATGGCACAATTTGAACCTGTTATCGGGCTGGAAATTCACGTCCAGCTTGCTAGTAAAACAAAACTTTTTTGTACTTGTCCTAACGGGATGAGTGAAGAACGACAACCCAACACATCTATTTGCCCGGTCTGCGCGGGGCACCCGGGTGTTTTGCCTGTGTTGACGGAAGGAGCTCTTGCATTAGCGGTGCGTGCGGGGTTGGCTATGAATTGTAAAACAAATGCTTATTCCTCTTTTTCGCGCAAACATTATTTTTATCCCGATTTGCCAAAAGGCTACCAAATTACCCAGTACGACGAACCCATTAACGGAGCCGGATTTATTGAAATTACCTTCGGCCCCAAAGATAATTTGCAAAAGAAAAAAATAAGAATCCATCACGCGCACTTGGAAGAAGATGCCGCCAAATCGTCGCACGAAGCGGAGTATTCCCTCGTAGATTACAACCGCGCCGGTTGCCCGCTTTTGGAAATAGTGTCCATGCCGGACTTGCGCTCTCCCGACGAGGCTTATGCGTATTTAACCGAAATTAAGCGGCTTATGCGCTGGGTGGGTGCGTCCAACTGCGATATGGAAAAAGGCGAACTGCGCGTAGACGTGAATATTTCACTACGCCCGGTGGGGCAGGAAAAATTCGGTACGCGCGCGGAAATCAAAAATTTAAACTCCTTTAAAGGCGTGCGTGAAGCATTGATTTACGAAATTAACCGCCAGACGGAAATTTTAAATAACGGCGGTCAAATAAAACAGGAAACACGGCTATGGGATAAAGTGGAACTCGTCACAAAGCCCATGCGCTCCAAAGAGGACGCGCTGGACTACCGTTATTTCCCGGAGCCCGATTTGCCGCCTGTAATTTTGGCGGATGATTGGTTGGCTAACGTCAAAGCGGGTATGCCCGAACTCCCGGCCAGTAAAGAAGCACGTTTTACGGCGGCGGGATTGTCTGCCTATGATGCGGGGGTGCTGACCAGTTCGCGCGAAATTGCCGACTATTTTGAAGAAGTTACTAAGAGTGGCAAAGTATCATTAAAAACAGCTTCCAACTGGATTCAAACCGATTTATTAGGGCTTTTGCATGCCGATAATAAAGAGATTGAAGATTCCCCGATTGCGGCGGCGACACTAGCCGAGTTGTTGGAATTTGCCGAGAGTGGAAAAATCAACCGCAAGCAAGCGCGCGAAGTGTTTGAAGAACTTTACAACAAAGGCGGTAAACCTGCTGATATTATCGCCGCGCGCGGTATGGTGCAAGTGAGCGACGAAGGCCAACTTGAAGAATGGGCCAAAGCTGCCATGGCCGCCAATCCCAAAGCGGTGGCTGACTATCAAAAAGGTAACAAGGCCGCCATTGGCGCGCTTGTCGGCGGAGTCATGAAGCTAAGTAAAGGCAAAGCCAACCCACGCGCAATTAGCCAAATTCTGGCGAAGTTGCTGGGATAGAGAAGAACTGTTCTTAATTTAAGTAATTTAAAGCGGAGCGGCAATTTTGCGTTGTTGCTCCGCTTGCTTGTAAAACTAAAAAGAATAGTGTCCATTTGTTCCCTGTTGTTTAGTAACTGATTTGCACAATTCATTGGGGCGTTTGCTATCAGTTGGCTCGGCCCAACATTCTGCTTTTTGTGCGGTTCGTAATTTAAAATACCAAGCGCGGTCGCTGGAATTTAATGTTATTAAACACGCATCATAAGTAGAAGTAATCCAACACCATCCCCAGTCGTAATTATAATACTCAAGGTTTTCTTCTTGGCGAGTGTTTTTAGGTGTTGGCATGTTTATATCTAATTCGCTAAATTGTTTAGCATAGGAATCATTTTCCAATTTATATTGTTGTTGGGCTTGTGCTATTTTTGCTCCAAGTAACATGGCTTGCATATATCTTGATTTATCTACCGCTTTATTATACTGTGGTAATGCTACCGCCGCTAAAATACCGATAATAAGGACAACGACTAAAAGTTCTACAAGCGTAAAACCGGCATTGTGCTTACATAAAGTCATTCCGAATTTATTTCGGAATCTTCCACGCAAGTTGTTTAAAAACAACGACAAGCGTTGAAGATCCTGAATCAAGTTCAGGATGACTATTTTATTACTATTTTTCTTCATAGTTTCTCCTTTTGTTTGCGGAGCCAATAAAAAACGGCTGAATTGTTGTGTGCCTTTTCCGCAGTCACACTTCAAAACAGCCGTAACTTGCCGCCTTGCGGCGGCAAGTATTGGGCATAAAACAGTGGGATTATAAGTTCCACCATTTTATGCCTTATTTTCGGCTGCTTTTGGAGCGGAAAAGGACCTTTTCAGGTACTCCGTATTCTTACATACGGTTCCAAAAACAGTTCAAATTGTTTACTACCGTTTCATTATAGCAAAAATCTTCTATTTCCTTGCAAGCTTCTAATCAATAAAACCTCTTGTTTTTTATTGACCGCAGCCGATAAAGTTGCTATCATTTAATGGTTAGAAATCTAAACCTAAAAAGGGAGATACACATGAAAAACTTAGTTAAAGTGATGTTAGTCTTAACGCTTGCTGCTGGTTTGACCGCCTGCAAAAAGAACGTAAAAGACGACGCCAATGCTGATTTGACTGCTGGCACTGGTAATGGAACCGAAATGGTCCTTGTTGACGAAACCGAAGTGGAAACTACTGCTATTCCGGCCCAAGAAGTTGCGTTGGGTGTGGTACACTTTGATTTGGATAAATACACCTTATCGGCTGATGCTCGCAAAATTGTAGAAGCTAACGTACAAGCCATTAAAACGGCCGCCTCCGTTGCTTCCTACAAAATCACGGTAGAAGGAAACTGTGATGACCGCGGTACGATTGCTTACAACATTGCACTCGGCCAAAAAAGAGCTGATGAAGTAAAAGCCTATTATATCCGCATGGGTATTCCGGCTGAAAATATCGTCACCGTTTCTTACGGAGAAGAAAAACCGGTTTGCTACGAAGCTAACCAAACCTGCTGGGCTCAAAACCGCCGCGCAGATACGCTTCTGGCTGTGAAATAATCTACTAGCAAGGAGCCTGAACTAGCATGAAAAATATAACGAAATTACTTTTTATGGCCGGTTCAGGCTTTTTGCTGTCCGGTTGTGTGGCCAGCGAGCGTGACATGAGCACGCTTAAATTGCAGTTGCAAGAATTAAATGCCACCATTGTCCAAATGCAAGCTAATCAAGCTGAACTGGCTGGCAAAATGGACGAACTGAATCATAATCTTTCTGTGTCTAATGAGAATCTCTCTCAAGTGGATAATCAATTTTCGCAGTTGTCTACTAAATTAGATGATCTGTCAGCTTCTATCCGTACTTCTACCGCTCCGGCGGAGGGAACCGCAGCTACTGCTAGCACTGTATTGCCTTCTGATTTATTTGCAGATGCAAAAGGACTTTTAGATAAGGGTGCTTTTGAGGCGGCCGCTAACGGTTTTAAGTTATATATTTCTAACTACCCGGATAGTGAAAATGTAGAACAGGCTTATATGCTCTTAGGGGATGCTTATACTGCCGCCGGACAATATAAACCGGCTGCGATTGCATACGCCACTATTTTGCAAAAATTTCCAAAAAGCAAATCAATCCCGGCAGCGCGTTTGAAATATGCCCGTAGCATTGTACCGCTTAAGAAAACCGAAGAAGCCAAAAAATATTTAAATTCTATCATCAAAGATTTTCCGTCTAGCGAGGAAGCTAAACTGGCTAAAACGGAATTAACAAAATTAAAATAATCTATTAAAAACGCTTTCGGGCGTTTTTATTTGTAAAAATCACATGAAAAAAATAATTACCTTGCTTGTTTTAAGTTTTATAACACTGGTTGTTTTTTTTTTTTTTTAAGCCACGGCCGCTAAAACGGATGTATCTATTGGTATAACTTCTAAAGGGGATCGGCGTTTGCCGACCATTGGAATTCCTCCCTTCCAATACACTGGCTCGGAAGCGCAAGCTTCTGCTGCCGCTAAACAAGTACAAGAAGTGATGCGAGGCGATTTATTATTTGCCAGGTATTTTGATGTAACGGAAAATGGACCGGAATTTAATACCCGTAAACTTGGGGAGACCATGACGGCTTGGACGCGTGCCAATGCTACTTATTTACTTGTTGGCAATATTGCTTATGCCGAGCCTTACTATACGATTAAAATTTACGTTTATGATTTAGCTACCCGCCAACCTGTTTTTGCCAAAGCTTTTAAAGGGACCAAAAGCAGTTTGCGGCGGCTAGGGCATATTGCTTCGGATCAAGTTATTTTGGCCCTTACCGGGAAGCGCGGTATTGCCGATACCAAAATTGCATTTGCCAATAATTCTACGAAGCATAAAGAAATTTATATGGTAGATTATGACGGCGAAAATTTACAAAAGCTAACGAATGATAAAAGTATTTCACTTTTGCCTCGTTGGAGTAAAGACGGTCGTATTTTCTACACTACGTACAAATACCGCAACCCCGATATTTTTGCGATTGATTTAAAAGCCGGAAAGATTGCTCCTATCATCTTGCGCGGCGGCCTTTCGTTGATTGGGGGGGTGTCTCCGGACGGAAAAGCGTTGGTGTTTACCAGCTCAGGCGGTTCTAACCCAAGCATCTATCTGTATAATTTAGAAACACATCAAAAACAGCGAATTACTAATAAAACGTCGGTGGATGGTTCTCCGTCTTATTCTCCGGACGGGAAATACATTACTTTCGTTTCCAACCGCGGCGGCAATCCGCAAATTTATGTAATGGAACTTGCCACCGGGCAGACGCGTCCGCTTACTAAAACATTTAACTGGTCCGATAGCCCCCAATGGTCACCCACCGGAGAGTGGATTGTTTTTTCCGGACGTGAAGCCCCGTACCACCCGATGGATATTTTCCTCGTGGATTTGACAGGTACGCAACTACGCCGCCTGACTACGGATGCCGGTTCTAACGAGGACCCGACCTGGTCCCCCGACGGACGTTTTATTGCGTTTACAACTACACGCAACGGCAAACGTCAGTTGTATATGATGGATATGGACGGAAGTGCTCCGCACTTGTTAGCGGATTTGAAGGGAGATTCTTTCACCCCGCACTGGAGCTTTTAGTTTAACAACGGTATAAATATAAAACAGCGGCAATTTTAGATTGCCGCTGTTTTTATAGAGTGATTAGTTATTTTGCTTGGCACACATCTGCATTGACTACACTTTGGCAGCCGTCGGGTACTAACGGTTGGCAACAGGGCCAAAAGGTACCCGGTTTCATAATAAAAGCATACGTTGCATCTCCGCTACGTTGAGCCCGTACAGTTCCATCATTCAAAAATGTATAATCGTAGTCATCTTCGCTAAACGGTAGTTGTTGTTCTTTAGGCAGTTTTTGTAAATTGAGTAATTTAGAAACTGCCATTGAATCCTGTACACTATGTTTCACAGCGGATACATTTTTTGTTTGCGGATTATTCACTTCACTCAATGCCAGTAATACTATGAGTACAAAAGGCAACGTAAAGAGCGCAAAAATCCCAGCGATAGAAAGCCCCAGCAATACGTAATGCGTTTGTACTTCGGGCAACGGCTCTCCTTCCTGATAAGCTTTGTTGACTACGTAAGCGGAGGCCATAATATCATGCAAGGCTTGTTTATGTTTGTTGGCTCCGGCGATTAAGAAACCGATATACAAAGTCATGCCGGAAATAAATTTTCCCAAAGTACGTCCGGTAGCGTGCCAAAAAGTTAGACGTTTTCCATTATTATCTACTACTTTAATACCGAAAATCATTTTTCCTAACGTAGCTTGATACTTGCTGCTTTCCATACAAGAGTAGTAAAGCCAAAATACGACGAGTGAAATGATTTGAAATGCAAACATGCCGCCATATAATTGAACCATGGCAGAAAATAATTCCGGTGAGGGGGCTTGTGAAGAAGCTTCTGCCGCCATTAACGGCATCAATGGGCGAAGGGACATTACAAACCAAACGCCGTATACCAGCATCATAGGCACGCTTAAGATGATAGAATCAAGCACAAACGCACCAAAACGTTTCCAAAAACCTGCATATGGATAAATTTTAGACATTCTTCTCTCCTTTTTTTAAAAAATATATCTCTTTACGTAGAAACTAGTCAAGTTATTTGTTTATTTAGAAAGTGGTTTTACTTTCGGTTTTTTATAACATCTGCGGCACCGGGCCTGGTAAGAATCGGTCGTACCCACCACAATACGTTTTGTGTCTTTACTGGTGCGTTGGGTAAAACTGGCCGGATTGCCGCATTTGGTACAAACTGCTAAATTCTTAGTTACATATTCGGCTTTAGCCAGCAGGGCTGCGGTGACTTCAAACGGTTCGGCACGGTAGTCTGTATCTAACCCGGCAACAATGACGCGCTTGCCCATATTGGCTAATTTATCGCATACTTCCACGATTCCCTTATCAAAAAAATTTACTTCGTCGATGGCAACAACTTGTGTATCTTTTTGTATCAGCGGCAAAATCTCTGCTGAGTTTTTAACGCACGTGGCCGCTACTTTATTTTGATTGTGACTGATGATACTATCTATGCCGTAGCGTGTGTCTATTTTAGAATTAAATAGCTGTACTTTTTGTTTAGCAATCAGTGCCGTACGTACGCGGCGGATGAGTTCTTCCGTTTTGCCGGAAAACATACATCCGCAAATTACTTCAATCCAACCTTGTTTGTGATACATTAGGGGGTTATTAGTCATGGTTTCCTCTTTAATTTCGTAAAATTTCGGGGTTCATCCAAGGGTACATATAAGCGTCCGGTGCAGGTTCTAAAGCTTTGCGCTTACCGGCGCCGCACAAGATGTTGAAGCGAAACGAAAAAGACAAGTTATGGTTGCGGTGCCTAACGGAAAGTTCTACACGGGCATCATGAAAACTGCGTACCACTCGTGCTAGTTTATTAAATCCTACTAAACTTCCGCGGTAGAGGGAAGCATCAATCCCTAAATCCAATAGCCATTTTTGATTGGAGGGGCGGATTCCCCAAGTAGTTGTAACTGTATAACGGTCCGTATTCGTAGGATATTTGGTAGTTGATTTCACATTATCGGCAAAATTATTTAAGCCGATTCCAATGAGTTGTTCACGAATTACAAAATTCGATTGTGCGATAAAATATACATTTTTTTGAATTAAATCATATTGATTTTGGATAAACATATTTACGGCCCCATCTTTAGAAGTGTATCCTGCTTCTAAAGTTAAGGGTTCTATGTGCGTTTTTAGATGTTCCCACGTAATATCATGTCCTAAACCGGTAACGGGATTGTACGCATAGTCTCCTAAAATGAATCCACTTTGAAAACGTAAATATGTTTGAAAATTAGGACGATAATAATGGTCAATATACAGGCGGTTTCGCTCAATGCCTTTATCAGTAGAAAGATGATCGCTAGACAAGGTGCCGGTAGATAGACGCTTGGTAAACTGATAGCCAAAATTGGTGGAACCTAAGAAAGTACGGGCTTGTAAATTTTGATCGGTTCCAATCCGGCCCACCCAAGCATCTTTAGACTGGTATTGTTTATCACTAAACGTAACCATTTGATCGTAAAATACGCTGGGGACAAATGTTAAACCGCGAGAAATCCGGAACGATTTTTCCGTTGTCCATTTGGCATGAGCCTGACGTTGATAAGGGCCTTCTTCTTCATTGTCTAGCAAAACGGAGGTATTATTAAAATCCGCCTCAAAGCGGTGGGCAAGGTGCAAAAGCGGGTCATTAAACGGAAGTTGCATGTATTTAATTTCCGGCAGTACGCGTTTTTCGGCTAAGAACTTTTGTTTCTCCCACAAGAAAATATCTTTTTCCTGATAATTGATTCGCAAGGTGGAGTGGCGTGTTTGGCGGGAAACGGAGAAGTTGGTATCTTGGTCCGGCATGAAAATATAAGGATTACTGCGGAAAAAGGTATCGTTAAAATAAGGGTCAGATACCTTACGAAATTTAGTTTGGAATTGATACAAAGCCCCATGTTCATTATTAAAATGGTCTGAAGAATCGTACATTTCCCACCAGTATCCGCCTTGCAGTCCCCAACGCTTTGTATCGGCCAAAGAGATACTGTCCGCATTTTTATCGTTGATGTAATAGAACTCTCCGCTCCCGTTTAAGGTGGGTGAAGTTACCGCATTAAGTCCGCCCCCGATTCCAAAGCCGGATTTGGTGTAATAATCTAAATTGAGTACCGGACGAAGCCCCAACACCGGGCGAAAGACCGACGAAGTCAGCACACCAAAACCTACTTTTCCGCTTTGGGTAAAATCTACGTACGTGGTCCAAGGCTTTTGGGAATCTAACGAACGCCAAAAAACCGGCAAATAAAGCACAGGAAATCCATCCAACTTTAACACGGCATTTGTTCCGAATACTCGTTTTTGAGGAGAGATAGACAGTTTCCCAACGGATAAAGTGTAATGAGGTTCCTCGCAATCACAACAGGTTACTTCAGCATCGCGTAAGATTTGTTTGCCATTTTTAGAAGATATTTTTTTTGCACTTAATACACGTAAAGGCGGATATTCGGTGGATAGCTCTTCGGCCTGGAAATCTTTGGTGGTGTAATTGACGGATACATTGTTGCCGCGCACCACGCCCCCTTGCCCGTCTTCTATCATAATAGGTCCAACAGAAGTAATTGTTGTATTGGGTTCATCAAATGTAATATTTTCCCCGGTAACAGTACGTTTTTTTCCGTCTTGTGTTTTTTGAATGAGTTGTACGTTCCCCGTTAAATTGATTTTTTTCTCATTGGGTTCTAAGGTAGCTTGATCCGCTGTAAAGTAAACAAAGCCATTATCGCTAGGTGGCGGTAATACACGGTCCTCCGCTTGTAATATACCCGCGGAGCCAAGATAGAGTACGCAAGAGATGAAGAAAATTTTTAGGCGCATGGTTGACGATCTTTTCGGGCGCAATGTATTGCATAAAGCGCGGCGCCAATTCCTCCCATATTTGGATCTTTAGATACCATTACTTTTAAACGTTCAAAAGGAGTTTTGAACTGTTGCTCGTGTAACACGTGAGTCAAGGCGGGCATAAAATAGGGTGCCGCGCCGGATACGCCTCCGGTCAGGACTACGGTATCTAGATTCAACAAGAGTACGGCGTTAGAAATACCGATTCCCAAATAACGCCCGGTATCTTGCCAAATTTTCAGTGCCTCCGGGCAACCCTGTCCGGCTGCCTGAGAAACAACGGCAATTTTGAAATCTTTTTGCGCATGGACGCATTTAGCCAATACAGAGTCCGGTTGTTTTTTGATTGATTCCAGTACGCGGCGTTTAATCCCAATCGTTCCTACAAAAGCTTCTAAACAACCATGTGCTCCGCAACCGCACACCGGGCCGGTTTGCGTATCAGCGATTTTAATATGACCGATTTCGCCCGCAGTGCCGCTGGAACCCTGGTATAAATCTTTATTTAAAATTAAACCGCCGCCAACTCCTGTTCCAAGAGTAACGACCAAAATATTGGTTCCTTGGCGTTGCAAGGCGGCTTCATAAACACCCCAAGCGGCCAAGGTGGCATCGTTCCCCAGGACAGGCAAAATGCCTGTTAAATCATGGATTTGTTGCGCCATGGGCCAATTATCTACTTGTTGAAATTTTAGATTTGGATTATAGCGCAAAACACCCTGTTCGTTGTCTACATCTCCAGGAGCTCCTACTGCTACCACTACCTGTTTGGGGGCATATTTTTGTTTGGCTTTGTTAATAAAGTCAGCAATTTGGGCAATAAAACCGTTTGCGCCTTTCGCATAATCTGTTTCTACTTTTACTTGTTCTAAGATTTCCCGTTTTTCATTCATGACGAAAAACTTTACAAAAGTTCCACCAATATCTACCCCAATTCCAATCATAGATTACTCCTTACATTTTGGATGTGCGTGCTCATACACATTTTTTAATTTTTCCACCGAAACATGCGTATACACTTGCGTGGCCGCCAAACTTTGGTGGCCCAGCATTTCCTGCAGACTGCGTAAATCGCAACCGTTATTAAGTAAATGGGTGGCAAACGAATGGCGCAAACTATGCGGGGTAATTCTGCGCGCTAAATTAGCGGCAATGGCCGTATTTTTAAAAATATACGCAAGGCCGTCGCCGGTAAGCGGTTTACCGTTTTTATTTAAAAATAAAGCGTCATCAGGCTTAGGGGCAGGGCGGCAAGCTAAATAATCTTTGATTGCTTGCAAGGCCGCGTCCGTCACCGGGACCAAACGTTCTTTGGAGCCTTTCCCAAACACTTTTACAATTCCGTTAAAAAAATCAATATCGCACACTTTAAGCGAAGTAACCTCGCTTCGGCGAAGTCCGCTCGAGTACATCAGCTCAAATAAGGCCCGGTCGCGCGGGGCTAACTTGCTATGTGCAGCGGTATCAAGCAACCGCTCTGTTTCCGGCTCGGTCAAGAATTTCGGCAGGATTTTTTGGCGTTTGGGAGCCGGTAAAAGTTTAAATGGATTGCGTGCTAATTTCCCTTGGTCAAGTAGGTAAGCAGCTAAACTGCGTAGCGTGGCAATCCGGCGCAAAATCGTATTGCGTGCCGGGTTGTTCTGCATTTGCTGCGCCGCTAAAAAAGCACGCATGGTGGCGGTGGTAAAAAAACGCAAATCATCCTGGTTGCGCGCTTTTAAAAAGTGCACAAACTCCTGCAAATCCGCCCGATAACTTTTAATGGTATTGGGCGAAAAATTTTTATTTTG
>CACZKQ010000023.1 GCA_902781765.1 uncultured Elusimicrobium sp.
TCGCACCGCCGACGTTGCCGTCTTTAAGTAGCGCGATAAACGCCGGGATTTGTACCCCTACCGGGCAGTTGGCTTGACAACGCGCGTTCTGGCAATGCAAACAGCGGTTGACGTCGGCTTGGGCTTCTTCCTTGGTAAAAATTTGGGCGACTTCTTCAAAATTCTTCTTACGAACGGCGGGATCTAATTGTTTACCGTTTTGACGCGGAGCGGACGGATTAGGCATGATAAATTCCTCTCTCTTTTGGACTGGAAAAAATAATCTTTTGTTGTATAATATCTATATAACATTATACAAACTAAAGGAGGGGGATTATGTGCAACAGGACTGCTGAAACCGGACTGGCCGCATTTTTACTCGGTGCCGTAACGGGCATTGCGCTTGGCGTGCTTTTTGCACCTGCTAAAGGTGAAACCACCCGGCGCAAACTCAAACGCTGGGCCGAAGAAAATTACGAAGAACAAAAGGACTTCGTTTTGGAACACGCCGAAAATGCACGCGGAAAATTTGCAGACCGCGTAGATAGCGCGCGCGAAAAAATTGCCGAAGGCAAAGAACGCGTGATGAAAGAATGGAACAAACGCAAAGAAGAAATTGCGGCTAAATTCCGCAAAGACGAAGAAGAGAAATAATTTCTCTGAAATATACAAATTCCCGCAAAAGAATATCTTTTGCGGGAATTTTTTGTCTTTCCGGCAAACTCCTCAGAATAAAGAGAGTGCCGTTATTGTTTATCCGCCCGATAGCGTGCCGTTAAAAAGCGTTAAAAACAAGTAAAAATTTTTCATGTTTGAGCTAGCGAGTTTGAAAAATTTTCTTGTTTTAACTGCTTTTTACGAGCGTGGGCGGCACTCTTTTGCGAGCTTTTCTGGTGCCAGAAAAGCGAAAAGGGTCTTGACAGATCAAAAAAAAAAACGATAATAAAGGGGCAGTAAAAAAACAAAGGAGCAAATAACATGAACAACAAACAAGCATTTACACTTATAGAATTATTAGTCGTCGTTTTAATCATCGGTATTTTGGCGGCGGTAGCGTTGCCGCAATATCAAAAAGCCGTATGGAAAGGGCGGTTAGCCACCATTAAAGATGTTACCAAGAGCATAGCAAATGGAGAAGATGCCTATTACTTAGCTACCGGATCTTATACGGCAGATTTAGATGCCTTGAGTCTTGATTTCCCTACCCCAAATAGTTCTTCCACTTCTACCAATGAAACCTCTTACCATTATTCATGGGGCAGATGCCACGTCGTTGTAAGTAGCCAATATGCAGAATGTTTTTTATATAAAGATAATGATCCTTTTTTAAGTTATCAGGCCAATTTTTCTTTGCGAGGAGGAGATATTTGTTTCGCCCACAATCAAAACGCTTTAGCAAACAAAATTTGTCAAAACGAAACCCATCGCACCACCTCATCTTATTCAAGCACAAGCTGGGAAGGATATTATTATCCGTAAAAAAAACGGCGCGTAACCAAAAGTCACGCGCCGCATCATCTGCACAAAATAATTTCTACGCTAAGAGCACAAGCCCCCACACGGCAAATACACCTAGCAAAAATGCCGCCGCGATAACGGGCACAAATGCCAGTATCCACACACTTACCGCCTTGCGGTAAGACACGTTATACATCCGGCGCACGCTACGGGTTAAATACCCCAGTTGCAAACCTAACACCAACAGCAACCCCAACGGAGCCAAACACCCCAACCGCGCTTCGGGCAACGCCATAGAAATCAGCGCAAAGGCAATAAGTAGTCCTTTGATAAACCCGGCCGAACCGATCAGTACAAACAATTTAACGGGCGATGTTTCCACTTTAAATAAATCTAAAAACAACCCGCAAAACGCCGCCAAAAAACAGCCGGCAATAATTTCAGCCACAAACACGAGCGCAAGTTTAAACAGAAACACCGGCACGGTCAGTCCGTCACCCATGTTAAAAAACAGCACCCACGCCAGCGCGGCGGCAAAATAGCCCGCACACGCTTGGCTCAGCGAGCGTTCTTCCAGCAACACCCACAACGCTTGTTCCGGCTCGCGCATATAGTGAAAATACGATTGAAACAAGTGCATACGTTCCCCTTAATTCACCCACAAATACGACACACTGGGCGTAGCTAATGTTTGTAATTGCTTAGCCAACGTTTGGTTTTCCATGGTAGACCCGAGCGAGAAAATAAATTCCCGCACGTCGTCGCCACGCGTAGTAATAATTTTCGGGTCTTCTAAACCGGCCAGTTCTCCGGCCAATAACCGCGCTTCTTCTTCACCGCCGAGTTTATCTACAAACCCTAAATTAAAAGCACGTTGCCCGGTAAACACACGTCCGTCGGTATATTCGGTTAAATCTTCCGCTTTTACATCCGGGCGGCCCGCTTTAACAGCGGCAAAAAATTGGGTGTAGGTATCATTAACCATATCTTGCAAAATGGCTTTTTCGGCATCGGTCATGGGGCGGAAGGTAGAGCCCATATCTTTGTATTTTCCCGACGTAATCGGGGTTACTTTAACGCCGATTTTATCAAACAATCCTTCCACGTTGCTTGTTTGCATAATCACACCCACAGAACCTGTAATCGTTCCCGGTTCGGCTACAATTTTGTCAGCTGCCATCGCAATATAAAATCCGCCGGAAGCGGCTACATCACGAAATAGTGCCACAACTTTTTTCTCTTTTTCTTTAGCGCGCAATAATTCATTGTAAATATTTTGTACGGAAGCGACGGTCCCTCCGGGGGAGTTAATGTCTAGCACAATGGCTTTAACGTTTTTATCAGCGGCGGCATCTCTAATTTTTTTGGCGATGGCTCCGGCTCCGCTTGGACGCGAGAACGGACCGGAATTATCATCTTGAGCAATTACACCGCGCACCTTAATCCACGCAATACCCGGTTTGGCGGAAGATTTATTAAATGCTTCTGCAATCGCAGAAACGGAACTTTCATTGTTTTCACCAGCAGAAGCAGCTTGTTTGCTATGTTTACACGAAGCCGCCGGATGCAACGTTAAGTATATTCCACAACAGGCAGAAACAAGAAAAGTGAATAATAACAAAGTTGCCCAAGTGTTGTGGCCCGTATGTTTAGAGGGGGGAACCGGAGCCTCGTCTTCCTTGTCTTTAGATTGCAAGAAAGAAGCTGTTTTTTCGTTTTCCAATAATTTCTTTTCCCATTGTTCTTTGGGAAGACTGGTAGAGGTATCGCTACTAAAAGAATCTTTTTGTTCGTTTTCTGACATAAAATATTCTCCAATTAAAATGTTACTTAATTATAGCAATTTAAATTGGTAAAATAGGAACAGTTCTATTTTATTAGGAGAAAATTATGTTTACAGGAGTTTATACAGCCCTTGCTACGCCGATGCAACCAAGCGGCGAAATAGATTATGCTGCTTTAGAGCGTTTGTTGCAAGCGCAGCTTAAAGCAGGCGTGCATGGCATTGTTTTGCTAGGTACGACGGCGGAAACCCCCACGCTAAGCGCGCAGGAAAAACAGGAACTGTTGAAATTTTGTACGGCTCGTTTAGCCGGAAAAGTAAAAATCATTATCGGAACCGGAGCCAATGCCACTTCGGCGGCGGTGGAAAACACCCGCGCGGCCCAAGCGTTTCATCCGGACGGCGTTTTGGTGGTTACTCCGTATTATAATAAACCCAACCCCAGCGGTCTAATTGCGCATTATCAGCAAGTAGCCGCCTTGGGAACTCCGGTTGTGTTGTATCATATCCCGGGGCGCACGGGGCTTAAAGTGCCTGCGGCCGTATTTGAAAAACTGCTTGCCCAAGTGCCGCAGATTGCCGCCGTGAAAGAAAGCGATTACGATATGGCGCACGTAACCGATATGGCGGTAAAATACAAAAAACGCATAAATTATTTGTGCGGAAACGATGATTTATTCCCCATGTATTTAGCCGTAGGCGCAAGCGGGATTATCAGCGCGGCGGCCAATGTGTTTGCGCCGGCCTTCGTAAAGATTTACAATTTATTTAAAGAGGGCAAAACGGCGGAGTCTTTTAGCGTGTTTGCGTCTATCTATCCGCTGATTAAAGCGTGCTACGCGGAAACGAACCCCACGTGCATTAAATATATGCTTAGCAAAATCGGGTTTGGCAGTGAAGCGGTACGGTTGCCGCTTGGCGAAATTTCCACCGAACATAAAGCGCAAATTGACGCGCTTTTGCGGCAGGTGCCCGGCGAGTTTATGATTCAAGGATAACTTATGAAAACAGTAGGCGTTATCGGCGCAAACGGTATGGTAGGACGCAATACGTTAGCTGAACTAGAAAAAATTAAGCGTCCGTTTGAAGTTAAAAAATTCGGACGTAATGATGAAATTACGCCCTTGGATATTGCGGTACTTTGTACGGATAATCCCGTCAGCCGCGAGCTGGCCGGACAAATTAAAGACCGCGTCAAATTTATTGTAGATATGTCGTCCGAGTTCCGGTTAGACCCCGCGGTGCCGCTGGTCATTCCGGAAATCAACGCCCACACTATTACCGCTGCTACGCAGTTAATTGCCAGCCCGAATTGCACGACGACAGGGCTTGTGATGAGTTTGGCTCCGCTAAAGCCGTTTTATCAATTTCCGGAAGTGTTTTTCTGCTCCTATCAAGCCATTAGCGGCGGCGGAAAAACGTTGCTAGACGATTTCCATACACCCGGTTCTTATTACGAGAAAAACTGTGTGCCCAAAATCGGTTCTATTCAACCCAACGGACACACAAGCGAAGAATTAAAAGGCGTGTACGAAACGCGCAAAATTTTGGAACTACCTGACATCAAAGTCTACTGCCACACGGTGCGTGTGCCGGTGGAAGTGTCGCACTCGCTGGGGGTGACGTTAAAAGCCGACAAACCGTTTGATTTGGAGCAGGTTAAAACCTTGTGGAATCAATTTCCCAATTTAACGTATAGCGAAGAAGTCGTTACTCCCAAAGAAGTGGCCGGGAAAGAAACGACGTTTATTTGCCGCTTACGCGCCGACGTAGAGGACCCGCGTATTATTCACTATTTTGTGACGTTTGACAATTTGCTCAAAGGCGCCGCGATGAACGGACGTCAAATTGTAGACGTATTGCTGGAGAAATACGTATGAAGCGCGTGCTTATTAACGGCATTAACGGTAAAATGGGGCAGGCCTTAAAGCGGTTGATTGAAGCACAGCCCGAGTTGGGGCTTACGTTTGCGGGCGGGCGCGAAAGCGGCGAAACTGTGGATTTCCCGTTTGATGTAATTATTGATTTTTCCACGCCGCAAGGCGCGCAAGAAGCATTTGCGCTGGCCAAGCATCACCGCAAAGCATTTTTGACAGGCACCACCAATTTGCCCGAAACATTTTTATTCCAAATGCAACAGGAAGAAAAAATCCCGGTGTTTTATGCACCCAACGTCAGTTTGAGTGTATACTTTTTTACGCAGCTTGTAAAACAAGCGGCCAAGATGTACGCCGGGTATAAAATTAACTTGCACGAAATCCATCACGTGCATAAAAAAGATGCACCCAGCGGAACGGCTAAAAATATCGCGGCGGCGATCGGTTTCCCAACGCAAGAAGTAAGTTACGAGCGCATTGGCGAAACGGTCGGTACGCATAGCGCAACGTTTAGCACGCCGCTTGACGAAATCACCTTAACGCATAAGGCCTTAAACCGCGACTTGTTCGCCGATTCGGCGTTGCATATCGCTAAATGGCTTTGTACGTGCGAAAAAGGTTTTTATACTATGAAAGATTTTGCAAATTTTAAACTCAAGGAAGGTAAAAAATGAAAATTCACTTTATCGGCATTGGCGGCGTGGGTATGAGCGCGCTAGCGCAGTTGCACGCTATGGGTGGCGACGAAGTAACCGGGTCGGACCGCTTAATCAGTAAGGGCTATACGGATATGGCCCTGTGGAGTTATTTGAAAAATTTAAATATCCGTTTATTCCCGCAAGACGGAAGCGGAATCGACGAAAAAACGGAGCTTGTGATTTTGTCTTCCGCGATTGAAGAAGATAATCCCGAGCTTCAAAAAGCGCGTGCGCTGAATATCCCCACGATGCATCGTTCGGAATTACTTGCCAAACACGTGGCCTCGCACCGCACGATTGCCGTTTCGGGCACGAGTGGGAAAAGCACGACTACCGCGATGGTATATGATATTTTAGCGTTTGCCGGCTTGGAGCCATCGGTCATTACCGGCGCGGCTATTTTGTCGTTGCAAAAAGACCAAGGTGTTTTCGGTAACGTCTACAAAGGCAAAAGCGATATTTTAGTCATAGAAGCCGACGAGAGCGACGGCTCTATTGTCAAATACCGCCCGTATGTGGGCTTGTGCTTAAACTTGCAAAAAGACCACAAGGAAATTTCTGTGTTGCAGGGGTATTTCAAAGAGTTTATTTCGCATTGTAAAACAGCGATTATCAATGCGGAAGAAGATAATTTGTGCGTGCTTGCGCCGAATGCCAAGACGTTTGGTTTAACGCGTGGCGATATTTTCCCAAGTGCAATTAAGGTAGACGGTTTCGGCTCCGACTTTATGATTAAAGGCCAGCCGTTCCGCTTGCAAGTGCCCGGGCTTCACAACGTAGCAAACGCGACTGCCGCCGTAGCCGCCGCGCTGGAAATGGGTGTAGATTTGGAAACGTGCGCCAAGGCGTTAAATAAGTTTCAAGGAATTGCCCGCCGCTTTGCCAGTATCGGCAGTTACAATAAAATTGAAGTGGTGGACGATTTTGCGCACAATCCGCATAAACTTGCCGCCACGATTGCCGCGGCGCATTTGCGCGGGAAACGGGTGTTGGCGTTTTATCAGCCGCATGCGTTTACTTCCATTAAATTGCTGACGCAAGAATTTGTGGACAGCTTTGCAAAAAGTATCGGTAAAGACGACCACTTGTGGCTGACGGAAGTATATTATCCGGGCGGAACCATTCCGCAAGGGGTTTCGTGCCGCAACGTCTACGACGGTTTAAAAGCGCGCGGGGTGAATGTAACGTACGACGGTTGCCGCGAAAAATTGCTTGCCCAAATGGCGGCGGCGGCCCAACCGGGGGACATCGTGCTGGTGCTTGGTGCGCGCGACCCGACATTAACCGACTTTGCGCGCAAACTTTTGCAGGCGCTTAAAGAAACGCCCAAAAAAGACGAATGTGCCAAATGTATGCTAGGCAACTGTTGTATGGATTATCAAAAATAATAAAAACTGTTCTTATGTTACGTAATGCGCACGCCCCCTAGGACGTCATTCTGAACTTGATTCAGAATCTCGTAGTGTCCTAGGGGGCGTGTCTTAAAAAGGATAAACAATTTTCCAAAATCTGTTTATTTTGCGTGCAACCATTATTCGCGGTTTCTTGCGAAAGGGTTTGTAAAATAATCGTTAGTCGCGATTTCGCCGTCCGCAGGACTTTCAAACAAATTTTGCGTGCAGCTAGACGCGAATGCGGGAGCAATACTGTAGGAACTTGCGCGGAGCGCAGAGGTATGCGACTAAGTGAGCAACAACGCTGCACACAAAATTGGGCCGAAAATAAACCCCCGCGTATTAGTTCGGGGGTTTAGCTCATTATGGTCATTATCATGACTTATGTTCCTCTTTCCTAAGGGGGCTCCGTTTCCGGGTCTTAGCGCAATCGGCAGCTACACTGTAACCGCTCAACTGCAACCAAGGAATATCGGGCTGACCCCAAGTACTTGTACCCATACTATAATGGGGTTTCACTAAATTTCAAGGCCTATTTTTAAAATTAGGACTTTTTATTTGGTTTGCGTCGGGTGCGTATGCCAGGCCATGGTCTTTCCTACACAAGGGACGTCATCCGGGTAGAAATGAGGATCTTTGCCCGCCGCTTTTTGTTGGCGATAGTCTGCCAACACTGCAAGGGCTTGTTTTCTTAGACGGAAAATAGCATATAAGTTCATCAGTGCCATTACGGTCATGAATAAATCGGCCAAGTTCCATACTAAATTTAAATGGGCTACCGTTCCTAAAAAAATCATTCCGCACACGCACATACGGAAAACAAGCATTAGTTTTTTATTGGTAGTTAAGAATTCTACGTTTGCCTGTCCATAATAATAGTTACCGATAATGGAAGTAAAGGCAAACAAAAGAACACTTGCCGTCAAGAAATAGTTGCCGATACTTCCCATTTCGCTAGTAAGTGCAAATTGCGTAAGCCCAATCCCTTGGGCCGAAGAGGCTTGATAATCAGACAACAGAATAATAAAGGCGGTACAACTGCAAATAATCAGCGTATCTACAAATACCCCAAAAGCTTGGACATATCCTTGCTTAACCGGGTGAGAAGTATTGGCGGTGGCCGCCGCATTGGGGGCGCTTCCCATACCGGCTTCGTTGGAAAATAATCCGCGGCGGGCGCCTATCATTACGGTGGCGCCAAGTGTGCCTCCGGCCAGGTTATGCCAACTAAAAGCATCTGTAAAAATGAGCGTAAATACGCTAGGCAGTTTGGGCAAATTTAATAAAACGATTACGAGTGTTAAAGCAATATAGCCCAAGGCAAAGGCCGGAACAATAATTGCTGAAAACCGCGCAATCCGCCGCAAACCGCCAAAGATAATAAGAGCGGATATACACGTTAAAGCGATTCCGCTTAAGTAGAGCGGGAGTTGAAACGAGTTTTGCAACGATTGGGCGATTGTATTTGCTTGTACAGAGTTAAAGGTGAGTGCAAACGTGAGTGTGATGATAACAGAAAAGGCGACTGCTAATTTCCGCATCCCTAGCGCATATTGCATATAGTAGGCAGGCCCGCCGCGAAAGTGGCCGGCGGTAGGTACTTTATAAATTTGAGCCAACGTGCTTTCTACAAAAGAGGAAGCTGCCCCAAACACAGCAATTAGCCACATCCAAAAAATGGCGCCAGGTCCGCCCAACGTAATTGCAAGGGCGACCCCGGCAATATTGCCGGTTCCAACGCGCGATGCTGTGCTGATAGCAAAGGCCTGAAAGGGGGAGATGTGTCCTTTTTTAGAAGTACCGTGAACGAGTAGTCCAAATATAGAACGCGGACTAAAAAACTGTACAAACCGCGTGGCAACTGTAAAATAAACACCGACGGCTACTAGTGCCGCCATTAAAATATAACCTAAAAAATAATCATTTAAGGCTGTAATTGCCTGCATAAAACTGGTCATGAAAACTCCTTTTTATTGATTGGATAAATAAAGCGTAGAAGAAAAAACACAAGGTATAGTATAGCTATTTTGAAGCAGAATTAAAAATCTTTTTCGGGAATTGCCAGTTTGGAAAACCGGTTTATTTTATGCGTTAACCAGTTTTTAAAGAAGGTATTGTTTAACCATAACAAGGGTGTGGTAGCTAGGGTAAAGTAAATAGTGCTTTTAGAAATTTTAAGCCGTTTGGTAGGGTCTAATAAGTCGGTGGATTGATATACTTTGTAAAGTGTGTCAGCTGCCCACAAAACGGGCCAGGCTACAGCGGCCCGTTCGCCCGGTTGAGATTTTGGAAGTTGGGAAAAGTAGGCTTTCGCGGTTGCTAAGCGGGTAAGACCCCAGGTAATCCATTTTTGTTTGATAGGTTCAAAACGTAACGAATTTTCCGCTTGTAATAAATCTTGCGGGGTAAGACCTACTTGTTGTAAATCTTCCAACGGGAAGTAACACCGGCTCAAGCGTAAATCTTTGGGAAGGTCGCGTAGGATATTGACGATTTGGAGGGCATCTCCAATTTTTTCTCCCCAATTAAAAAACGTAGTACTTTCTATAGGAATATTTGTTGTTTTTTGGATGAGTTTGCTCCAAAAGAGTCCCGGTTTCCCGCCCATTAGCCGGCAGTAATGCTCCAAGTCGGCTACGGTATTAAAAGCTTTGGGGGTGGCGCCCTGCTCAGTGGGGAAGAAGCTCAAATCAATTTTCATTCCTTCGCATACGGCTTGAACGACCTCTAAAATGATGGCTTGCAAATCGCTATCTAGCTGATTTAATTTTTGTAAACAAAGAGGGAGATTTTTAATTAGTTCTTCTTCGTAAATATTTTCACTCTTGCCGGAAATTTCGCGTGCGAGAAGTGCAATTTCTTGCGGATTTTGCGTTTGAATTAGTTGGGGAAATTTCTTAATCCATTGGATTCTTGTCGGTGCAGGTAATAGGTAAGTATCGGCAATCGTATCGGCATAGCGGCACAACAGATAAGCAATAGAGAAAGCCGGCCGTATGGCAGTAGGTAAAGCCTGAATGCTTAAGTATAAACTGCGGGAAGTGTTTTTAAGTAACGTTTCAGTATCCATTATCATAAGGATAGCAAATTACAAGAGTTGTTGACAGTGAGCGCCGTAAAAAAGCATAATAAAATTATGAAGGTTACGAACGTTCTTAATTGTGCGGAGTATATGAATTTTAGCTTTTATTGTGAGCTAGAAACGTATGCTTTGCGGATTGGGCGTTAACCGGATTTGATTTTTTAGATACCCTCCGCTCGGAAAAGAAAGCGGAGGGTTTTTTAATGGATTTTCGGCCTGTTTCGCGGGTCGGAAAAATAAAACGGGTACAACAAAAAAGAAGGTTCGCATTTTAACGAATGCGTGCCTTCTTTTATTCGTTTAAAATTTTCCCGATGCGCAATTCTGCTCTTCGCTATTGTTTTTAAAATTCCTCTTGACTAATCGTTTTTTTTTTTTGGTAAAGTTTTTTTATATTGGATGAGGAGGGATGTATCCTTGCTTTGTTCTCTTGCGTATAAGACGATTTGCATCCTAAACAAAGAAACCCAATTGAGGAGAAAATCATGTTAAAGAGTAAGAAGAAAGCTTTTACCTTAACGGAATTACTGGTAGTAGTGGTGATTATCGGGGTGCTTGCCGCAGTCATATTACCTAAATTTAACAAAGTAGTAGAAACGCGCAAGACCACGGAAGCGGAAGAACTGATGGCCTCTGTGCGCACAGAGCAAGAGTACCGTTGTGCTATGGATAAACCGTATATTGGGGATATGGCAAAATTAAGCGACATTATTCCCAATGCATCTACGAAGAACTTTAATTACAGTTTAGAAACAACGGGCATGTTAGCCAGTAGCAAAGGGAAGTATAACTATGAGTTAAAGATGCCGTCTTACGCGGACGGACGTGTTTGCTGCGAAGGAGCAGGATGCACACAACTGAATAAAGATTATCCCACGTGTGCAGAACTCCAAACGAAGCCGGACTATAAAGTGTCCACGGAATGTACGGCTACGGTGGGATGTGGGGATCGCCCGCTGAACCAAACTCGTTCGTGTGAGGAAGGGAACGGAACTCAAACGCGAACTCCTATCTGCAACGCAGAAACAAAAACATGGGAATGGACCGATTGGGAAGGAGAGTGTGTTTCAGAGGAAGAACCGGTTTGTACGCCCGGAGAAAAAGAGCAAGTTTCTTGTCGGTGTAAGGTCGCGAGGGGGCGCGTATGTCGCGCTGATGGAAAAGGTTGGGAGAATTACGAGGGTACGTGCGAGATGACCTTTAATGAAAAGAAATCGTGCGAATGTGACACAAGCGACCCGGAGGTAATATCGCTCCCTTGTGAAGACTTTTACCCAGTTTACACTGGAGGCGAGGGCGTAACGGGCACAGTGTTTCTAGTGGCAGGGTGTAATAGGACGACGGGGGAATATTATAAAAATGTGGGAAAGGTAGACTGGAGAGATGGAGCTAAACTTTGGGAGTATTTTGAAGAACCCGATGTCAGCAGTTGTAGGGGAACCGGGAAAATGTCTTGCTCTGGTTGGCATAGTACAGGGCTGAAGTCGTGGGAGAAATGTAGTGAGGCAAGGCAGCGTGAAAAACCGGTTATTTATGGGCAGGAACAGTCGGCAGACTTTCAAGTTACCAAAGAACAGTATAATAGTGCCTGTTGTAAACAACCCGTTTATCACTGGGTATTAAAAAGCAGAGGATCATCAGCGGCTTGCGTATGGCATGATCGTAATGGCCAGTGGAATCTTGTGCTAAGCAGTTTTGCGACCCCCTGCGGATGCAGTCCAGATCTTTTACTTCACGAAGGAGACCCCGGCTCCGGCTTTTCTACAAGGTGGTGGGAAGACGGCTGGACAGATCCGACGCTTGATGCAAATTATTTTGGGAAGAAGCTGGCATGTGAGGGCGGTAGTTTTAAGTGTATTGGGATACAGTATGGCAAGAACATGGCTGTCCACCAATATGCTTGTGAAGTAAAAGAGTATAAGTAATATTCGTTATGTGTATCATGGATATGGTTGCAACAGTAAAAAATAGTTGCATCAATGTTTCGTTTTTTACTGCACTATAAGTATGGTAAGTTTATTTTTCGTGAAACGTGTTAGCAAACAGAGCAAAAGCAAAAAACGCTTTTGCGTACCCGCTTGCGGAAACTAGCGTATCTGTTAAATTAAAAACTCCCCGGTTTTCATATTAACCGGGGAGTTTTTGTTAAAAGAGTTTGCTTAACAGACGGTTATAGTGGGTTTGAGGAATTTCCATCCCGGGCGAGGTAATCCGCCCGCCGTGCGGACCGTGATAATCGGATCCGCCCGTGCAGAAAAGCCCGTATTTGCGCGCTAGCGCAAGTAATTCTTGTTTGAGCGTAAAGGTATGTGCCGGATAAAATACTTCAATGCCGTCAAGCCCCGCTTCTTTCCATGCCGGGAAATCCCATATTTCCCGCACCATGCCCGGGTGTGCAATCACAGCAATTCCACCGGCTTTTTTGATATTTTTAATGGCTTCCACGGCGGTTACTCCGGTTGAAGGCACATAACCCACGCAACCGGGAACTAAATATTTTTTAAATCCCTCTTGGCGGGTAGAAACAATTTTTTTTGCCTTAAGTGCATCTGCTACATGTGCCCGGGAAACGGTATTAGGGGCACGGCTAAAAACGTCTTCTTCCGTAATAGGTACACCGGCCTGTGCCAGTTGATGGATGATTTTTAAAATACGGTTTTTCCGGTTTTCCCGATTTTGATTCAAAAAATTTTGAAATTCTTGATTGGTTAAATCCAAACGGTAACCGGTAAAGTGTAAGTGGTCGTGTTCACAGGTGCTGATTTCAACGGCTGGCGTGAATAAAACGGCATGCTCGGCACAGATTTGTTGTGCGCGCGACACTCCGTCCGTAGTATCGTGATCCGCTAGAGCCAGTAACTTGATGCCGGATTTTAAAGCCATACGCACTACTTCTTCCGGCGAAGAAGTTCCGTCGGAAAAAGTAGAGTGCGTATGTAAATCAATTTTTGGCATTAGACGCGTTCCACCGCGGTTACACCGGGGACAAGTTCTTTAATCTTCTTTTCAACCACGGCTTGCAACGTCATTTGGGCATGCGGGCAGCTGCCGCAGCGGCCGCGAAGACCTACGGTTACAATACCCGTTTTTTCGTCTACGCTAATGAGTTGGATATCTCCGCCGTCGGATTGCAAAATCGGGCGGATGTCGTTAATCACTTGTTCTACTTGTTCTTTCATAATATCTCCTAAATAGATTTCTTTTATTATATCTTTTTAAAAGGCTTCGGGGGCGAACGGTTGACTTATCCTAAAAAATATATGTATACTTTTAAAGTAAGTTTATAAGGCTGTAAACAACAGGAGAATTATATGAAGAAAGTAATCGTTTTAGCTTTGCTTTTCGTATTTGCGGCGGCTCCGATATTCGCTCAAAAATACGCAAGCGTAAATGCCAAGCGCGCAAATATTCGTACTTGCGCAGGTACCAAGTGTGCTATTAAATTTTATGCTTGGCGCTATACCCCGGTAATTATGGTAAAAACCAATGAAGATAAATCGTGGGTTTTAGTTAAAGATTTTGAAGGATATAATGGATGGATTTCTGCGGATTTGCTCAGCCCGAACGGCGGTATGTCTGCTAAAGTGGATTTGAATGTACGCAAAAATCCGTCTGCAAATGCCGATATCGTTTGTACGGTGGAAAAAGGTTATCCGTTTAAATATTTAGCCAAACAGGGCAAGTGGATCCAAGTAGTGGACGATCCGGCCGATCCCAAACAAGGTGTTTGTAAAGGGTGGATTTACAACGCCAATTTGTGGGGATTCTTTAAACAATAAGCGTAATTTTTGAAAGCAAAACGCCCCGGAAAATTTTCCGGGGCGTTTTTGCGTTATGGGCCCATATTTCCTACCTAAAAGACCTGGTTGGTTTCTAGGTACAAAATCCCTTTGACAAAGCCCTCTTTATTTGAAACACTACAAGAAGGATATGCTTACTTGAAGTGCCTCTATTTCGCCAAGGAGTAGAGTATGAAGAAAATCATTACATTACTTATTTTGTTAGGCAGTGCCTTTTTCTTATCGGGTTGCGTGGAGGACGACATCCTTGTAGTTTCTCCCAAAGCGAATGAACACGCCGATGACTCCGAGGGGGAAAACAATATTCTTCAACCCCAAACATTGGACAGCTTTACATTTAAGTCGCTTACTGGAAAGGAAGATTTAACGGTTACGCGAGCCCTTGCCACGGAAGATGGAGCCGTTGCGATTACTACGTCCCCGTATAATGAGCGATATTTAGCGATAGCGGTGTATACTTCGGATTGCGAAGTATGCAAAGAACACGCGGTGTTGTTTGACCGGATGGCCGGAGAGTTGCCGCATCGGAATTTAGAGGGAGAGGGAACAGACTTTATCATTATGTTTACGGATGTTTCTGCGGAGACGGAAAATCAACAGGTAGATTGGGTTCAAAATTTAGCGCATGTGGATGCTTACGGCAATGTGGCCACGGCTTGTTCGGGTGGAGCTTGCCGGCAAGTATTTTTGCCGACGAAGTTAGGCCCAGCCGCGGGCACTGTATATTACGTAGATAAGCAAGATGTACGCAACACCCGCCAGGGAATTACGTGGACGAAAAATACCCTTAATTACGATGCAATGCAGACGGACGCCGCTCGTTTTATGGGATTATCGCCGATTACGTTTGATGCAGGTTTATCCAATGTAACTACTG
>CACZKQ010000024.1 GCA_902781765.1 uncultured Elusimicrobium sp.
CAATTTCGCGCAGTTTTTTCCAATCAAATTCGCGCGAATAATTTGAAGCACCCGCAAAAATCAGCTTGGGTTTATGTTGCAACGCAAGTTGGGCGGCTTCTTCGTAATCAATTTGTTCGGTATCTTTGCGCACATTCATGGCGATAATGTTGTAAAGTTTACCGGAAAAATTAAGCGGGTGTCCGTGCGTTAAATGTCCGCCGTGGGAAAGATTTAACCCAAGCACCGTATCTCCCGGTTTCAAGAGTGCAAAATAAACGGCCATATTGGCTTGCGCGCCGGAGTGCGGCTGCACGTTGGCATGTTCGGCCCCGAATAATTTTTTGGCGCGTTCAATGGCGAGCGTTTCTACCTGGTCCACAAATTCGCAACCGCCGTAATACCGTTTGCCGGGGTACCCTTCGGCGTATTTGTTGGTAAGGACGGAACCTTGCGCCTGCATCACGGCAAGCGAGGTAAAATTTTCCGAAGCGATGAGCTCCAATTTTTCGCGTTGGCGGGCAAGTTCTTTTTGAACAGCGTTAAAAATTTCCGGGTCGGTTTGTTGCAAATTCGGGTACATAAAATTTTATTTAAAAAAGTGTTGTTATTTACTATAATTTACTAAATAGAAGTTAATTCCAGCAAGAGGTGTAAAAAGAAATGGCAAAACTGACCAAAAAAGACTTCCTCAAAAACACCATCAAACACATTGATTTGAAAAAATACAATGTGGTCCCCATGGTAGAAGCTTTTGAGGGTATGGCGTATGCTTCCCGCGAAGTGGCCCGCGCGAGCAAAATCTACAATATGATGCTCGCTGACAAAAAATGCTCCGTCATCTTGTGTATTGCGGGTTCGCTCGTATCTGCCGGTATGAAAAAAGTAGTGGTGGATATGATTCAAAACAACATGGTAGATGCAATCGTTTCCAACGGTGCTAATATCGTGGACCAAGACTTTTTTGAAGCGCTCGGTTATAAACACTACATCGGTACTCCGTATAACCAAGATGATAACTTGCTGCGCGATTTGCACATTGACCGCATTTACGATACTTACATTGATGAAGACCAATTAAAAGAATGCGATGAAACTATTCACAAAATCTGCAACTACTTAGAACCCCGCCCGTATTCGTCGCGCGAATTTATTTGGGAAATGGGAAAATGGCTAGAAAAAAATAAAAAAGGCAAAGATTCCATTGTTTACAATGCTTACAAACACGGTGTGCCGATATTTGTTCCGGCGTTTAGCGACTGCTCGGCTGGATTCGGCTTTGTGGCTCATCAAACCGAACATCCCGGAGCCCACGTATCTATCGACAGCGCCAAAGATTTCTTGGAGCTGACCAAAATTAAAATCAAAGCCAAAGAAACCGGGCTTATGATGTGGTCCGGCGGCGTGCCGAAAAACTTTGCGCAAGATACCGTGGTGGCCGCTGAAATTTTAGGGGCCGAAATCCCCATGCACAAATACGCCGTTCAAATTACCGTAGCCGACGTGCGCGACGGTGCGTTGTCCGGCTCTACCTTAAAAGAAGCTTCTTCTTGGGGTAAAGTTTCCACCGCCTTGGAGCAAATGGTATACGGCGAATGCACTACGCTCATTCCGCTGATTATCGGTTACGGCTACCACAAAGGTGCGTGGAAAAAACGCAAAGCGAGCAACTACGTCAAATTCTTACAGGACGAAGACGCTAAAATCGCTAAAGCCAAAAAATAATGCGTTTTAAAACCGCAATTTTCAGCTTGCTGATTCTGATCTGCCCGTGTGCACTTTGCTACGGGCAGCTCAGTTTTTCGGGTGTCAACGGCGAGCGCGGTTATTCCGCCATGCGCGGTGTGTTTAAATGGGATTTGGATAACGGATTTTTTTTAGCTCCTTCTTACGAATATTATCGTAGGTCAGATGAGAAAAATGTAGATAAAACCGGTACCAGCCACCGTTACGGCTTACGCGGTGCATACGAGCTAAATGACGAATGGAAATTGCTTGCCGGCGGTTTTTGGCAACCCACGGCTGTAGGATACAAGTCGTGGCGCTATGAAGGAGGATTTGCGTGGCAGCCGTTTTATCGGTGGGGGATTCTTACAAACCCGGAGTGGACCCTGTTGGCCGGACAAGGATATTCTACCAGTTATGTTAATGTGCGAGGAGAACGTCTGTCTGCTCCTTTCAAAGAGGTGGAAACGAATTTAAAAACACAACTGGCGGTTGACGTATCTTCTTGGAATGTACAGGCTTCCTGGCAGAAAGTGCTAAAATATAGTAGCGAGCCCCAACAAGATATTAGTTTCGGCTGGGCCGATATACCGTTTATGACGGCAGTTGTACAAGGCTTTTTAAGAGAAGCCGCTGCAGTGCGTGTAAGTTATGTAACGCGCTTTATCACACCCTATGTTTCGTGGGTGCGTTATCAGTATGCGCAGGCTTCTAATCCGGCTGCTGCCGTTAATGCGGGGGTACATATTCGTTGGGGAGAAACGACTCTTTCCGGCGGTGTAGAAGTTTTTGAACCCCGCAGAGAAGTAAATCGCAAGACGTTCTTTTCTATGTCTGTAGAAATTGAATTTGATTAGGAGTAATAGATGCCTTCTTTTGATTTTCATTGCCAAATTGATGAGGATATATTTTCCTTAACTGTTTTTTTAACACGTCTTATTTCCGGTTTGGTTTTGCTATACGTTGCTTGTGGCTGTTTGTTATATTATCGGGATTTTCTATATAATGCGGCGGCTTTAGGTTGGCCAATGCCGGTGGCGGTTGGAATTGCCCTGGCAGTTAGCTTGTTATTTTTAGGGCTTTTGCTTATTTTAGGTTGGTTTGCCCGCTTGGTGGCTGCGATTAGTATTGCAGTAACTGCTTTGGCGGGGGTACTGTTTTTTGCCGGGAATTTTAATAAAATTTATGTAGCACTTTTATTGCTTTTAATCGCGGCTTTATTACCTACCACCTTGTTGGGACCTGGTAAAATTAGTTTAGATTATAATCATGCATTTCGTAGAGCGAAAAAAGAATTTAGGGGATAATTTATGGAAGAAAATACATATATCAGTTTAGCCAACAAATACCGCCCGCAGACGTTTGAAGATATGGTCGGGCAAGAGAGTATTTCTAAAACACTTCAAAATGCCCTTAAATCCGGCAGGATTGCACACGCATATTTATTTTACGGTCCGCGCGGCTGCGGCAAAACAACAACTGCACGTATTTTGGCCAAAGCACTTAACTGTACCGGCAACGGCAGTACAAAACCTACGGCCGCTCCTTGCGGAAAATGTCCTCAATGTTTGGAAATTGCCCAAAGTGCCGATTTGGATGTATTGGAGTTGGACGCGGCCAGTAATACGCAAGTGGAAAAAGTACGTGAAGCTATTATTGATACCGTAGCCCTTGCCTCTACGCGCGACCGCTTTAAAGTATTTATTTTAGACGAAGTACACATGCTTTCTTCCAGCTCTTTTAACGCACTTTTAAAAACGATTGAAGAACCACCCGCTCATGTAGTGTTTATCTTAGCGACGACGGAAAAACACAAAGTCCCCGCTACGATTGTCAGCCGCTGCCAGACGTTCCGTTTCCGGCCGCTTACGGTAGATGAAATTACGGATCATTTGCTGGATTTATCCGGCGCGGAAAATATAGATTTAACCCCGGCCGCCGCCAAAATTATTGCCAAAAACGCAGGCGGTGCCATGCGCGACGCGCTGACACTGTTAGACCGTGCAATTGCTTTTAGCGGAAACCGCATTGACGAAAAATTAGTGGGAGAAATGCTTGGGCTTACGCCGGACGAGCTTATCAAACAAACGGTACAGGCTCTGGTACAAAAAGACCATGCGGCCTTGCACCAAACTTTTGAAACGCTTGCCGCGGAAGGATTTGATGCAAACTCATTTTTGAAAGATTTAAAAAACACCCTAGGTGATTTATTTTATTTTTCACTTGGGCAAGGCAGTGAGCCTTTTGAAGGAGCCAACCAAGTTTTAGACGGCGTTAGCCCCGGATTACTGGCGCAACTCTCGCGCAAAATCAACAAGGTCATTGAAGAAGTAAAATTTGCCGATAATGCCTTAATGAGTGCTGAAGTGGGACTTTTTACCGTCATGGACAGCTGTTTGGATATTGATGCTTTTGTTCGTCGGTTAGAAGCCTTGGAAAAAGGGGTTGTAAATGCCGGCAGTGACGGACCGGCCGTTCCTCCCGTTTCAAAGCCTGTAAGCCGGTCATTTAGCCCTAAACCGGAAAATCAACCGGTTATCCAACGGGAAAAGGTGCTAACCCCTGAAATCAAAAAAACTAAAACGGCAGTTACGGCGACACCGATAAATATTCTGGCGGAAGAATCAGCAGAAACAGAAGAAATAGCCGCCCCGGTGAGTGCCGTTATTTCTAACCGACAACTATGGGATAAAATGCTCAAACATTTTGAAAAAAGTCCGTTTGTATATGATGTGATGAGTAATTGTACCGTGCATTTTAACGAAACCGAATGGACCCTGGTGTTTGAGGCCGGCAAAGAATTTTATCAGATCCCGGCTCAAAATAAACTGGCGGAGTTGGAAGCGGTGGCCCAAAAAATCAGCGGACGTACGATTCACATTAAACTGGGCACTGCTCAAACTGCGGAAAAACCGGCAGTAAACAAGAAAATATCGGGGCGTGAGAAACAAAAAACGACCGTAGAACCCATTTCTAACGAAGAACCTTTTGTAGCGGATTCCTTTGAGAAAGACGCCGCAGAAGTGTACACTTCATTAACAGATGCACCGCAAGAAGTAAAAGATGTGTTAGACGTAATTCCCGGAGAGTTATTAGCTTAAAAGATGAAAAGTTTAGACCGCTTAATTCGTTCTTTTAAACGTTTTCCCGGTGTGGGTCCGCGCCAGGCCGAGCGTTTTGCGGCTTATTTTTTGCGTGCTTCGCAAGGGGAAACGGAAGAATTTATCAATGCACTTTTAGCGGTCAAGCAAGATGTCAAATTATGTCCGGTTTGTTTTTCCTATAGCGAAGACGGCCTTTGCCCCATTTGTTCTGACCCGGACCGCGACCGCGGGCTGATTTGTGTAGTGGAAGATCCGCAAGATATTGAAGCTTTGGAAAAAACAGGTGCTTATAAAGGGTTGTATCACGTACTGCATGGAGCGATTTCTCCGTTAGACGGGCGTGGAGCCGAGCAAGTAAAAGTGCGCGAATTATTAGCACGTGTGCAAAATGCGGCTGATCCGGTGCGCGAAGTAATTATTGCTACCGATCCGGACAGTGAAGGAGAAACGACGGCGCTTTATTTAGCGGATTTATTACGCGGTCTTGTTGGGCAAGTAACCCGTATCGGTTATGGTGTACCGCTAGGTGGAGATATTGACTACATGGACGAGCTAACACTGGGATACTCCTTAAAAGGACGTACCAAATTATAATGCACCCGGATGTTTACAAACGGCCGCTATTGTGGGCGCTGATTACTTTACTGCTGTTTCTTGCTTTTTTCTATCAACCGGCTCCGTCCGTGCAAGATGTTTTTCATGCCATTTCTAAAAACGAAGTTGTTTTAACCGGGCGCGTGGAAACGTTTACGGTTCATAAACAAAATTCCCAAAATGTAATTGTAAACATCACTTCATTAAATGGCACGAAAGCTAGTGGCAAAGTTTATGCCCGGTTTAAAGAAGGAACCCCCGCTTGGAAAGATGAAATTACATTTACAGGCGTTTTACAAAAGCCTTATCACATAAATTTGCCCGGCCATTTTGATTGGAAAAATTACCTTGCGTTGCGGCACGTTTTTACCGAAGTTAAAAGTAATTCTTTTTCTACTGTATCATCGGCTAATTTATTTTACCGGTCCATTCGCCGTTTGCGAAAATCTATTTTGAACACGTTGGAGAAAGCTTTCCCGCCGGATTTGGCAGCTATTGCCGGAGGGATTTTATTAGGTGAACGCCGTGAAATGGACGTTGCCCTTCATCAAGCATTTCAAGATAGCGGAGCCATTCATTTGCTGGTTGCTTCGGGGGGAAATGTTGGGTTTGTTACCTTGCTTGTGTGTTGGTTAGGGTCTTGGTTACGCTTACGGCGGCGGTTGCTTTTGCTAATCGCTTTAGCCACTGCCGGATTTTATACACTACTTGCCGGAGCAGATGCGCCGCTTGTACGGGCCTATTTAATGGCGGTAGGCGCGTGTACGGGTTATTTTCTGGGAAGAAATAGCGGTATATTTCAAGGTCTTTTACTTTCTTGCCTTATTATTCTTTTAGTAAATCCGGTAGCTATTTTAGATATAGGATTTCAAATGTCTTTTTTGGCAACTGGTGCGATTATTATTTGTCTAACCAATTATCAGTTGCCTGCAAAATGGCCGCGTTGGGCCAAATTCTTTATGCAAATTTTTTTAGCGACGTTAGCTTCGCAACTAGCCTTACTGCCTATATTTACCAACGTATTTTATAAAGTGTCTTTAACGGGTTTAATTTCTAACATGATTTTAGTTCCTTTTGCTTCGGTTCTTATTGTACTCGTTTTTATCTATTACGTGGCTGCCTGTTTACAAATAGGAATCATTTTCTACTATCCTTGTTTATGGGGATTGGATATATTTAAGATGCTGGTACAGTTTTTTGCTTCGTTTTCATTTTCGTCTATTTCCGTAACGGCGTGGAATGTGGGCAGTATTATTGCGTATTATAGTTTTCTCTTTTTAGTTTTTCACTTGCCGCGCAAGAAATTCGTTGCTAAAATAAGTATTCCTTGTCTTGCGATTTGCTTAGTCTCTTTTTGTGCAGGGGCTTTTTATGCAAAGAAAGATCGTGTGTATTTGTTAAGCGAATGGGACCACCGGGCTGTTGTTTTGCGTACAAGCGGAAAAACATTTATTTTTAATAGCGGACTTTCAGAAGACAAATTAAATCAAACTTTAGCCGCCCTGGGTATTAAAAAACCAACGGCGCGTTTTGCGCTTCGCCTGGAAAAAGAACTAAAGCCTACTTGGGTGTATCCCTTTAAAGATATTTGGCCCGGAACAACCGTTGATTTTGAAGACACCCACATACAAGCCCGCTGGGAAATTCATCAAAACGAGGCGAACACAGGGTGGGAAGATATCGGTTATAGTGGGCGCAAAAACGAAGGGATTTCTTATTGCGTGCAAACGAATAAAGATACACTTTGTATTGGGGAACAGGCCCGTTTTGTACAACAAAACGGTTCTAAAATACTAGTTACTAAAACCAATCAAACCGTTTCCGCTTTTTTGTGATTATAAAAAAACCGGCAGTGTGCCTAGCGCACCTTGGCGGCCCAGTAAAATTTGGGCCGCTTGTTGTTGAAATTCCGGAGCTGGGCTAAACGTGTAAAGTTGGGTGTTTGCCTGCAATATATCTTTCAATGCCCATGGACTTGCAAATAAAATAGCGCATACGTTTGGATATTTTTTAGCGGCATCGGCTAGCAATTGCTTTTCTTTGTCTTGTAAAGTTACCGTTCCTTGGAAGGCTTGATAACGGCGAAAACAAAGAATAATTAAATGGTCGGCCTGGGCCGGATAGGGGTGTACTTGAATCCCGGATTTTCTTAGTACGTCTAAAAAAGGCGCGCAAGAAGTATTTGCGGTGTTACCAATCTCCAGATAAGCTACGGAGTCTGTTGGTTTAAACGAACATACTTGCCCTAGTTGCACAATAGCTTGTTGGGCCGTTTTTCTGTTTAAATCGCTGGGAGCAAAAGCTTCATTTTCGGTTGGGCGCGGTAGTTGCTGGGCTTTTGTACAAAGTTCATTTTGAATTTTTTCACTGCGAGATAGAATTTGAGCGGAAATGGCTTGTCCTTCCAAAAAATCAATTAGTGTAAACGGATTTTCCGGTACGAGTAAAATGTCTGCCCCCGCGTTTAATGCGCCTAGCGCGGCTTGTTTTTCGTCCCCGATGGCTTTCATCAGCAGGGCATCTGTCAGCAGGCAGCCGCGATAATTCATTTTCCGCCGTAGTATTTCTTTCAATATTTTTTGAGATAGCGAAGCCGGAAAGTCGGGATCAATTTCGGGAAGTAACAAATGCCCGGCCATGACACTATCCGCTTTTGCCAGTAAGGCTTGAAAAGGTACTAATTCGGTAGCGCAAAGCTGTGCATAGGTTTTGTGTAAAACAGGGAGCGATAAGTGGGAATCAGTAGTGGTATCTCCATGTCCCGGAAAATGTTTTAAACTGTTGAGCGCTCCGCCTTTTTTTAAGCCGTCTATAAAGGCACTGGCCAAAGAAATAACCGTTTGGGAATCTTGCCCGAAAGCGCGCGTGTTGACAATAGGATTAAGCGGATTGTTGGCTAAATCCAACACCGGAGCAAATACCCAATCTACGCCTAAACTGCGCGCTTGCAACGCGGTTAAAAATCCTTTTTCAAACGCTAAATTTTCGTCGCCCGCGGCACCGATTGCCATATTGGAAGGCAGCAGCGGTGCATCGGGAACCCAACGCCCAAGACCGTCTTCATAATCGGCGGAAATGAGTAAATAGGGGAGCGGCGAAGCTTGTCGCACCGCTTTAGTGAATTGGGTAATTTCGCCGCGCGTGCCGCCATACAAACAAAACCCGCCCACGCCGCGCTTGGCAAGCTTCAATGCCTCTTCAAGCGGTGTTTTTCCAAACCAAAAACCGGGATGTACCAAGCGTGCTACATTCATCATGAAATTTTACCTAATATCGTATTTTGTTTGGCTCCGGTGGCATACGCACAATGATTTATTTGGTGATGTAGTGCCAGGTGCGCAAACAGTGCAAAAGCCGCGGCTTCTTTGGCTTGTGGGTCTATATGATAATCAAGCGTAGAGCTAACGCGCAAATGCGGCAAACAATTTTGTAGATTTTTTAAAAGTGTTTTGTTGTAACAACCGCCGCCGGATACAACAAGTTCTTGCTGGTGCTTTTTAGGTACAAACCGAATAATTTGATTCGCCACTGCGGCGGCCGTAAAATAATTCAACGTTGCTAATAAATCGTACGGATTTGCAAATTTTTTCGTCGAAAAATACCGCTTTAAATAGTCCGCGCCGAACGCGTTTTTGTCTAAACTTTTTGGTGGCTTTTGTACAAAGTATTTTTGGGAGAGTAATTTGTTTACATAATTTTTGTCGGCATTCCCACGGGCGGCTAAATCGCCATTTTTATCAAAAGGACAATTAAAAAATTGCTGGGTGCATAAATCCATCAGCGTATTTCCGGGGCCGGCATCAAAGCCAAAAGTCTTGATATTTTTCCCAACAAGTGAAAAATTGGAAATTCCACCAATATTAAGTAAAATTTTAGGTTCTTTTTTACCGAAGATATATTCATCAAAGAAGGGCATTAGCGGCGCACCTTCACCGCCTAAAGCGATATCTTTTGCGCGGAAATCACTTACCACCGGCACTCCCAGAGCTATCCTTAAAAAAGAAGGCTCTGCAATTTGCAACGTATTAGGTGTTTTATCGTGTGGACCGTGATAAATAGTTTGTCCATGTGAACCAATAACTTCCAGTTGGCTTTTTTTGATGTGAAACTCTTTTAAAAAGCGCTTGGTAAGTTGGGCATACTGATGCCCCAGTTCGTAATTAAGCTGGCTTAAAGCCGGGGCAGTTAGTTCAAAAGCGGTTAATAATTTTTGTTGTAAACCTTTTGGATAGATATAATTTTTAAAACAGATAATTTTAAACGGAGCGACCCGCACCGCACAGATAGTCAGGCCGTCCGCACTTGTACCGCTCATTAGTCCTAATGCCAGTTTAGTCATCAATTACCCGGGTTAAAAATCCCCGCTCCTTTTTGAGCAATTTTTCGGCTGTTTTCCGGTCTGTTTTTTTATGAAACATCACGACAGCGGTTTTTACATTGTTACCTGCCGCGGTTAAAAGTTTCCCGGCCGTTTTTTCGTCCGTACCGGATATGGTGCAAATAAGACGCAGCGCACGTAATACTAATTTTTCGTTAGTGGGACGCACATCAATCATTAAATTCCCATATGTTTTTCCACATAGTGTCATGGCTCCGGTGGTAATGGCATTAAGTGCCATTTTGGTTGCAGTGCCGGCTTTCATACGGGTAGAACCGCTAAGGGCTTCAGCCCCCGTTTCTAAGCAAATGTGTAAGGAAGCGTTGGTAATATCCGCCGACGGATTACAAGAAACAAGGGCCGTTTTTGTCCCTAATTGTTGAGCACGTTTTAACGCGCCCATTACATAGGGCGTACGGCCGCTGGCTGTAAGGCCAATGACAAAATCGTCTTTTTTGGCAACTTTTGAAATTTCTTTGGCTCCTTGCGCGGCATCATCCTCGGCTCCTTCTTTGGAGCGAAAAACGGCATTTTTCCCACCGGCAATTAACGCTATAATTTGCGAAGGTTTTGTATTAAAAGTAGGCACACATTCCACCGCTTCTAAAATACCTAACCGTCCGCTGGTTCCGGCCCCGATAAAAATAATTTTATGCCCGCTTGCATATGTTTGCGCGGCGGCTATCATGGCGGCTGCGATTTGGGGAGCTGCTTTTTGAACCGCCCGGGCGGCTGTAAAATCTTCGCGGTTAATGGCACGCGCAATTTGCAAAGGCGTCATTTTATCTAATCCGCAAGTATGTGGATTTACTTGTTCGGTAGGAAGACGCAGTTGTTTTAAATTAGTCTTTGGGGCCATGAAATTTTCGCTCCGTTTCGTCTAATACTTCAATTTTAAAAGCTAGGGGAACAATCAAGAAGGTGATTAAACTAATGATACACGTTACCCAAAAGAAAGTTGTATATCCAAGCGCTACTTGCATTTTGCCCGATAACATGGACGGTACCATCATGCCAAGGGCCATGATGCCGGTGGAAATAGCATAGTGGGATGTTTTATATTGTCCTTGGGATACATACATGATAAATACCGTTAGGGCCATCATAGCTAATCCATAGCCGAAGTTTTCAAGTGTAATCAGGGTGGCAATCGTATAAAGTCCCGGCTTGACCGTTGCCAAATAAACGTAGAAAAAGTTAGGTAGCACGAGCGCAAGTGCAAAGGGCCAAATGCATTTTTTAAAACCAAATTTTCCTAGCAACCAACCGCCGGCTAAATTCCCGGCAATAATGGCGCCCAATCCAAGCGTACCCTTAATAAATCCATAGGTTGTCATGGATAAACCGAGGGCGCCGTCTGTTATTGGTTTTACCAAAAATAACGGAACGATTTTTTCCAGTAATGCTTCGCCGAAACGGTAGAGCAAAATAAAGAGCAAAATATATAGGATATTTTTTTGCGTAAAATAGGTTTTAAAGGCTTCCTCCCAGGCGGTATGTTGCGCTAACGGAGAAGGTTTGTCTTCTACCGGTCTAGGCAGTATGTGAAAGTGAAAAATGGCGAAACCGATAAACAATAATCCCAGCATGGAAAAAAATACTACCCAATTGTAAGGTTTTGGGAATAAGTTATGTTGCGCCAAGGAACCAACCGCAGAAATTAAAATGCCGCTTCCCAAAATCATAGCCAAACGATAAAAAATAGTTCGGATTCCCACAAAAGAAGATTGTTCTTCCGGGGTTAACGCAAGCAGATAATAACCGTCAGTAGCGATATCTAACGTGGCCGAAGCAAAAGCCCCAAACAAAAAACCAAACAGCGATAGCGTGAGAAACGTTTGATTTCCGGCGGCTTGTTGGGCGAGAAACGATTGAAAAATAATGGCTGCGGCAATCGCCAAAAACAGTATTCCCAGTACACTCTGCGCGGCCAGTAACCAACGGCGCTTTGTACTACGGGCGTCCACCAAGGGACTCCAAAACATTTTTAAAATCCAGGGTAAATAGAGCCAGCCGGTCCAAAAAACAATGGTGTCATTTTTAAAACCTAAATCCGCATACAACAGAACGGATACTACATTGATGATAATGTAGGGAAAACCTTCTGCAAGGTAGAGCGTGGGGATAAAAGCCCAAGGAGAAATTTTTTTCATTTAGAGGACAGTTTCCCTGCTAGTAAATTAGCCATTGGTTTCGTGGCCTCGTTGCGGGAAAGTGCAATTTTAATAATGGCGGTAAGTGGTACGGCCAAAAGCGCGCCCATAATTCCCCATACAAGCGACCAAAAAATTAAACAGGCAAGTACGACAATGGGGTGCAAATCCATTCCTTTACCAAGCCATTTTGTTTCCAACACATTACCGATAATAAAATGAATCGTTGTCAGTAAAATTAACGCGAGCAAAATATGCCAATCAAATCCATGTTGTAAAAATAAAATAGGAAGCGGAAGGGTGGTGGAGATAAAAGGCCCTATATTGGGAATAAAATTAAGTACAAACGTTAAGACGGCCAGCATAGTGGCGAGTTCTGTTTTTAGGGAGGCCAACACAATCCACGTACAGAAAGCGGCCAACAAGGAAACGAAAATTTTGATAATTAGATAAAACGAAATTTGTTTTTGAATATTGCCTACAAGCGCAGGTTTTTCCTCGGTGGCTTTTCCCATCGCTATAAAAATAACAAATAGGGTGATGAGCATAAAGTTGGTTAAGATAGATACCACCGTCCCTCCCACGCTTTTTACCATATTAAAGACGGGAAGTTTATCAATGCTGTCATTGACAAATTGGGCATTTAGTTTGATGCCGTGATTTTGCGCCTGCGCGATAAACCAATCTACCGTGCTATTTAAACGCTCGGAGTAGATATCGGCACCGTTTACAAAAGATTCTACGGAATTGGTAATAAATAAAACGGCAGTGGCAACGATTGCTAAAAACAAAACAAAACTAAAAACAATTCCTAGCGTGTAAGGAACTTTGAAATTTTGTTTCAATGTTTCGGCTACTGTACTGGAAACCATAGAAATAAACAGGGCAATCACAAAGGGCATCAAAATACTTTTGGTATAAATGAGGATCCAAGTGGCTGCCGTAAACGCTAAAATCATCAAACAAATATTATTGATGGGTGCTAATTTTCCAACCGTGTTTTGTGTGGACATAAAACCTCTCTTGTATTTAGTATAGCATACGCAAGGGAAAATTGTCTTACAATGGGTCTTTGTTTTACCGAAGGGGTTAACCGATAAAACGAGTATGTAAAAAAATTATTATAAATTGCTATACTAAAAAAATTAAACAAGTGTTTTGTAATATATTACACATAGTAGACCCGTATAAACAAAGCGTTTTTTATTTTAAAACAACTTGGTTTGATTGGCTTGTGTTTTTGGCCGGGTCAGGCTCTTTTAGCGAGATGATTCTCCCGACAATTGGCATCATACTATGTTTGCGTATTAGCGGGGGGCGTTACGTTTTACCATTGATGCTATACTGGATGTCAGTTGTAATTTTTTCAATAGGGATGTATATTGTGGATTTTCCCTCACAAATTGATATGTTGGCTTATGGTAAGAACGGCGATTGGGCTTTTATTTTAGAAGTATTAAGGCTCAGTCCGTATACTCATTGGATTGGCAACGGGGTCATTTTTTATCGATTGCGTGTTTTGTGCTGGCAGTTTGGAGCTTTTTCTATTATTTCCGCCATCAAGACCAATATCCTATTCCCAATGGCGCATATTGGTAGCCAATATTTATTACGGACTGTTTTAAGAGAAAAAAATTTGGACAGTACAGGATTTGAACCTGTGACCTTCCGCGTGTGAGGCGGACGCGCTACCGCTGCGCCAACTGTCCTTAAATCATCTCGAATTGTCTTTTCAACTCGTTATTGGCGCTCTTGTAGCGGTCCGCCAAGGCGGACGACTTTATTTAACAAGCGCTGCGCCAACTGTCCTTAAATCTATACTCCTATTATACTAATTTTTCTACTTGTTTTGGAAATGTTTTTTAAAGGATATTAAACCCTTTTTGGTAAGTTTTTAAATTTTATTGCACCCTATACGAATTTGATATACTATAATTATGCATGACCCTTGAGGACCTGCGCTTGCAACAAGGAGAATAACGACTATGGAATGGAGTTTGTTTTTTAACTCGTTTATCGGTATTTTAGCTATTTTAAACCCAATCGGTAATATGCCGATTTTTTTGGAGCATGTGGAAAACGAAAGTCCTAAAGTACAACGGGCAGTAGCGGTTCTAATGGCTTTATCCATTTTTTTCCTGATGCTTATTTTCTTTTTGTTCGGGAACCGTATTCTAAATGCTTTCGGCATTACGCTCCCTGCTTTCCGTTTGGCTGGGTCTATTATGATTTTACTTGTTGGTCTTCGCATGTTACAGGGGAAAAGTAAATTTGAAAATCACGGTATTGAAACGGCCGCGGTTTCTGGCAATACGTTTGATCAGGCGCGCAACCGTTTAAGTCATATTCTTGTCCCGGTAGGGATGCCCCTTTTTATTGGGCCGGGTACCATTACCACCGTTATTTTATATGCTGAAAAAAGCCCCACTCCCACCATGTTTGTTATGATGATAGCTGTATTATTTTTAAGCTCGTGTTTGGTGGGAGTAACACTGCTTAGTTCGCGCTGGATTTTTGACCGCATTGGTAAAAACGGGACTCAAATTGTGGTACGTTTTATGGGTATGATTTTGTGTGCAATTGCCATGCAGTTTATGATTGACGGAATAGCGCAATTATTGCCGGGCGTGCTTAATGCTAATTTTATCCATGGCGGCAATTAAAGATAAAATTTTTAAAGGACGGCTTAGGCCGTCCTTTTTTATATCCGAAAGATAGGTACAATATCGTATGGAGCGTTTTAAACTTGTTTCCGATTTTAAACCGGCAGGCGATCAACCTAAAGCCATTGATGCGCTTGTGCGCGGTGTGCAGGCGGGGCAAACGCGCCAAACATTACTGGGCGTAACGGGTTCGGGCAAAACATTCACGATGGCTAATGTGATTGCGCGGCTTAATAAGCCCACGCTCATTTTATCGCCTAACAAAG
>CACZKQ010000025.1 GCA_902781765.1 uncultured Elusimicrobium sp.
TGAAAAAAAGCTTTCGCTCGCACAAGCCAGTCCGCGAATTCGCTCCGTACTGGAAAATAAAAAATTAGATAAACTGATAGAATCTTTACAAAATAAATACGAGGTGGTTATCCATGATTAAAATAAATAAATTTATTCTTCCGGCGGTATTACTGGTTACGCTAAGCCTAGCCGCACAAGCCAAACTAATGGAATCTTCCGTCGCTACCGTTAACGGAAGGCCGGTGTTGGCTTCGGAATATGATGCTTATTTAGAAAGCGTAATTGACCAATACAAGGCCGCCGCGCCGGAAGTACTGGAGCAACCTTATGCCACTGATATGTTAGGGAGAGAGGTGCTGAAAGAACTGATTTCTAAAGAGCTGTTGTATCAGGCCGCAGACGAAGCCAAAATCGTTGTGAAAGATTCCGAAATTGATGAAGGAATTAACGAAATTAAAACCCGCTTTATCATAGATGAAGTTACCGGCAAAGAAGATCCTAAGGGCGCTGATAAACGCTTTAACGAAGCACTAAAAAAACAAGGGCTTACCTTAAAACGCTATAAAGAAAAAATCAAAAAAGATATTGCTGTGCGCAAACTGATGGAAGAAAAATTACGCGAGACTATTAAACCGGTGGAAGAAGCAGATGCCAAAGAATTGTATAACCGCGTAGAAGCCGTGTTAAAAAACAATACCAAAGTATTAAAAGCGTTAGAAAAAGAAGATCCTGCCAAGTTAAAAGAAGCCCAGTTAATTGCGGCCAAACTTAAACAATTAACTGCAGAGCAAGTACGCATTGGGCACATCTACCTGGCAGTTACCAAAGACATGAAACCGGAAGAAGTCAAGAAAAAAGAGGCGCTGGCTACCCAAATCAAAAAAGAAATTGACGGCGGATTGGATTTCTCGGCCGCTGTCAAAAAATACACCGAAGATCCGTCCGCTATGACTACCGGTGGCGATATGATTTTAATTAAAGGAATTGCACCAAAAGCTATTGATGATAAAGCTTTTACCTTAGCCGTTGGTAAAGTGAGTGCTCCGATTAAAAGTGATGTGGGTTTTCACATTATTAAGGTAAAAGAAAAACGGGCTGAAAAAGCAATTACCTACGAAGATATTGCCCGCGATTTAGGCCAATACCTCGCCCAACAGCGCGTACAACTGGCCATGGCAAATTACATTGAAAGCTTATATAACAAAGCAGATGTAAAAGTAACCAAAACATTTGAATCCGATAAACTTTTACAAGAACAAGCCGCCGCTGCACAACAAGCAGAACCGGCTAAAAAATAAGTTTTCACTACACCACTTAAAGGGAAGATGAACGTCTTCCCTTTTTTATAATACGGATGAAAAAAACCATTCTTATTACAGCGGGCGACCCGTTGGGAATCGGCCCGGAAATAACTATCAAAGCCCTGCAAAATCCGCATGTTCGTAGCGTTTGCAAGGCAGTTATTATTGGTGAACCCAGCACGCTCAAACGAGCCGGATTTACCCCGCATTTAGCCGAATTGATTCCCCTGGAAACGACACAAACTTTTCCCGCCACGCCGCAACCTAATCAAGAGGCCGGACGGATTAGTTTTCAGGCCGTCAAATTAGGGATCAAATGGGCGCTTGAAAAAAATTTACCCCTAGTTACAGCCCCCATCAATAAACAAAGTTGGACGTTGGCCGGTGTACCTTTTACCGGGCACACCGAACTCTTGCGTGCCGCTACCCAAGCGGACGGCCTCATGATGTTCGTAAGCGGAAATTTACGTTGTGCACTAGTTACCGAACATTTTGCTATTTCCGATTTATCACGAATATTAACTAAAAATTTAATTTATACACGTGCCAAAAGTTTTTACCTAGCCTTACAACAACTGGGATTCAAAAAGCCTAAAATGGCTGTCTGCGCCTTAAACCCGCACGCAAGTGATAACGGAAAATTCGGCACGGAAGAAAAAAACCGTATTATTCCGGCCGTACGCACTTTACAGAAAGAAGGAATATTGCTGGAAGGCCCCTTCCCCTGCGACAGTCTATGGGCCGCTCACGTGCATGGAAAATACGACGGTATTTTGTGTATGTACCACGACCAAGCATTACTCCCGTTAAAATTAGCCGCCCGCAAACCGATTGTACATCTTACGGCCGGGCTTCCGTTTTTACGCACGTCACCAACCCACGGGACCGCCTTTGATATCGCCGGGAAAAATCAAGCAGACCCGAGCAGTATGGTGCAAGCTGTTTTACAAGCACTCAACACCTAAGTAGTTAGTCCTCCCTTCCCCTTCTAAATTTGATATAATTTTAGTATGGAGAATTTGCTATACTTTGAGGAGTTAGATTCCACCCAAACCTACCTCAAACAACGAATCAACCAATTTAATCATGGAACGATTGTCTGCGCCGAACGTCAAACCGCCGGACGCGGACGCTATGACCGCAAATGGATTTCCAATCCGGGCGGCTTGTATTTCTCCGTCTTATTAAAACCGGTTAAAACCAACTTTTTATCTAATTTAACCCAGCTGATGGCTTTATCTGTTTGCCAAGCACTGGAAGATTTAAATATATCCCCCTCCTTAAAATGGCCCAATGATGTCCAAGTAAACGGCCAAAAAATTTGCGGCATTTTAAGCGAAGCCGTATTTAGTGATTCTTCAAACGCCGCCGTCATTTTAGGTGTGGGCATCAATATTTCCCAAGAAGGTCTTGAAAAAATAGACCAACCGGCTACCTCGCTTAAGGAACAGGGCGCACAAACTGATAAACGGGTACTGCTCTGCAAGGTACTTAATTATTTTTGGAAAGATTATGATAATTTACTCATTCGGGGCTTTGAAATGATCCGCCCCGAATATTTACGTCGTTTTGCCACGTTAGGCAAGCAAATTTCCGTTCGCAACGGCACACAAACCACAGTAGGCATAGCCGAAGATGTTTCCCCGCGCGGCACCCTACTTCTTCGAACAGAAACACTTTTGAAAGAAATATATATAGGAGATGTAATTATATGAGTGCAGACAGTTTAATTATGCAATCAGTCAATATGACCGTTATCGGCATGCTGATTGTATTTTCATTTTTAGTGCTTTTGATTGTAGTCGTTTCGCTACTGGGAGAATTGGTCCAGTGGGCCGAAAAACGGTGGCCTTCCGCCGTTCCCGCTACTGCCGGGACGGACAACGCACTAATCGCAGTTGCTATTGCCGCTGCTAAAAAATTGCAAGGAAAATAAATTTTAATTTAATACGAGGAACATTATGAAAAAAGTAAACTTTATGCTCACTGCGTTTCGCGACGGATTTCAATCGGTCTACGGGGCGCGCGTACTCACCAAAGACTTTATGCCCGCGGTAGAAGCGGCCCGCCATGCCGGCATTAACCACATGGAATTTGGCGGAGGGGCCCGCTTTCAGGCACTTTTCTTTTATTGCAACGAAAATGCCTTTGATATGATGGATACTTTCCGCAAAACCGCCGGACCCGATGCCAACTTGCAAACCTTGGCCCGCGGGGTAAACGTGGTTGGTTTGGAAAGCCAATCCAGCGATGTCATCAAAGCGCACGCCGAACTATTTAAAAAACACGGCACTACCACTATCCGCAATTTTGATGCGTTAAATGATGTAAACAATTTAATCTATTCCGGTCAATGTATCCATGATGCCGGGCTAAAACACGAAGTGTGCGTAACCATGATGTCCTTAGCCCCAGGCTGGGACACTACCGGTAAAATTCACACCGCTGAATTTTACGAAAAAGTCTTGCGCGGTATTTTAAAATCGGGCGTTCCGTTTGATTCTGTATGCTTTAAAGATGCTTCCGGTACTTCTACGCCAAAAACCGTTGGTGAAACCATGGCGATGGCGCGGCGCATCTTACCCCAAGGCACCAAAATCGTGTTCCACACGCACGAAACGGCCGGGAACTCTATTGCTTGTTGTTTAGCCGCTATTGAAAACGGCGCGGATAGTTTGGACCTCTCCATGCAACCCGTTTCCGGCGGAACTTGCCAACCCGATATTTTAACCATGTGGCACGCGTTACGCGGCACCGAATATACGTTAGACATTGACCCGAAAAAAATCCAAGAAGCCGAAAATGTATTTAAAGATTGCATGGCTAAATACTTCTTACCGCCCGAAGCCACCAAAGTCAACCCGATTATTCCGTTCTCTCCGTTGCCCGGCGGCGCATTGACCGCCAACACGCAAATGATGCGCGATAACGGCACCTTTGACAAATTCCCCGAAGTGGTAGATGCCATGGGCGAATGTGTTAAGCTCGGCGGTTTTGGTACGTCCGTTACCCCGGTTTCGCAATTCTATTTCCAACAAGCTTACTCCAACGTGATGTTCGGCCGCTGGAAAAAGATTACCCCCGGCTACGGTAAAATGGTACTGGGCTACTTTGGCAAAACCCCGGTAGAACCGGCCGCCGAAGTCGTCAAAGCCGCCAGCGAACAACTGGGCTTAGAACCGACCAAAAAAACTGTTTTGGAAATCAACAACGCCGACCCGAAAAAAGGCCTTAAAGTTGCCGAAGCCAAACTCAAAGAAGCGGGACTTCCTGTCAACGAAGAAAATGCGTTTATCGTCGCCACTTGTGCCGATAAAGGTATTTTGTACTTAAAAGGCGAAGCCAAAGTAAACGGCATCCGCTGGGCCGCTGACGTTAAACCCGCTGCTGCCAAACAAGACGGCCCGGTTACGGTAACGGTGGAAGGAAAAGCGTACACCGTTTCCTTTGAAAACGATTCCACCGCTGTCGTCAACGGTAAACGCTATGCGATTGGCACCGCTGCCGCTCCGGCCGCGGGTGCTAAACCTGCCGCTAACGGAGCCGGAACAACCGTCAACGCTCCTGTTCCCGGTGCAGTGCTTCGCTTGTCTGTCAAAGAAGGCGACACTGTTTCCGAAGGCCAAGAGATTTTGGTTATGGAAGCTATGAAAATGGAAACTCCGGTTGCCGCTCCGGCCGCGGGGACGGTACATTTTCTAGCCAAACAAGGCGACCAGGTGCAAACCGGCCACGCCTTGGCGGAAATTAAATAAGGGGAAACGCTATGGACTTTACACAAGCATTTTTCCAAATATGGCAAACCACCGGGCTGGCTAGCATTTGCTGGCAACAACTCGTAATGATTGCCGTGTGTTTATTTCTGTTATGGCTCGGTATTAAAAAGCAGTTTGAACCGCTTTTGTTAATCCCGATTGCCTTTGGCGGGCTACTCGCCAACATCCCCATGCCGGCTGGCGAAGAAATTGCCGGGCCGAATGGATTTTTGGGTATTGTGTTTAATGCCGGGATTAACTCGGGCTTATTTCCCTTGTTTATCTTCATGGCCGTTGGCGCGATGACGGACTTTGGGCCGCTCATCGCCAACCCGAAAATGGCACTGCTAGGCGGTGCGGCGCAATTCGGTATTTTTGCTACGCTCATTGGCGCAGTTGCTTTGTCTTACATTTATATTGGAGATAAACAACTCTTTGCCTTTGGCTTAAAAGAAGCGGCTTCCATTGGTATTATCGGCGGCGCGGACGGTCCGACGTCTATTTATTTAACGTCGCGCCTAGCCCCGCAACTACTGGGCTCTATTGCCGTAGCGGCCTATTCGTATATGGCATTAGTGCCGGTGATTCAACCCCCGATTATGAAACTCTTAACGACTGACGCAGAACGCAAAATCCGCATGACGCAACTTCGCACTGTATCCAAACGCGAGAAGATTTTATTCCCGCTCGTGATTTTGCTACTCTGCGCGTTTCTGCTTCCGTCTGCGGCTCCGCTAATTGGCGCCTTGACGTTTGGAAACTTGGTCAAAGAATCCGGTGTGGCCGACCGCTTAAGCAAAACGCTCCAAAACGAGTTCTGCAATATCGTCACGATTTTGCTCGGCTTATCGGTAGGGTCCAAATTGCAATACGACCATTTCCTCGTTACCGAAACGCTCGGCATTTTGGTACTGGGTATTATTGCTTTCTCCGTGGCTACCGCGTCGGGTGTGCTTTTAGCTAAACTGATGAACTTCTTTAGCAAAACGAAAATCAACCCGCTTATCGGTTCAGCAGGCGTTTCCGCTGTACCAATGGCCGCGCGTGTGTCTAACAAAGTAGGCTTAGAATATGACAAACAAAACTACCTTTTGATGCATGCTATGGGGCCCAATGTGGCAGGTGTAATTGGCAGTGCGGTGGCGGCGGGTGTGTTACTTGCGCTACTTGGTAAATAACAACAACTGTTCGTAAGTTTCGTAATTCGCAGAAAAGCGGCAATTAAAAATTGCCGCTTTTCTTGCTAGTTAGGGCCAACAATTTGCCAAATTCTATTTATTTTCCATTACCTTGGGTTTGACGTAGCTAGCGCTACGCCTATACGCCCAACTGGTAATGCAAACTAAAGGCGAATTTGAAAAATCAGGACACTCTTCTACAATGTTAGTTTATCGTTCGTAAGTTTCGTAATTCGCAGAAAAGCGGCAATTTATATTGCCGCTTTTCTTATAAATTAACCATACTGTCAATTTATTTATTATAATGAAACTATGACAAATTCCACAAAAAATACAGCTATTATTTTAGGTGCTACCGGGAACTTGACCTTCGCGCTGGGCGTAGTGCTAAAAAGCCTTAAGAAACATAACGAAAAATTGCTCCAAGAATCCGACGTAATCATCTACTATCAACAAATGAGCGAGCAACAACGCCAAGCACTTGCCGCGATTTTACCGTGTCAGTTTATTCCCTATCAATTTCCGCACATGGAAAATATGCAAGCGCACGTTTTGCGCGATTATGGCGAAATGACTTTCGTTCGCTATGAGTGCTTTCGCTACCTAAAAACATATCAATATGTATTTTGGCTAGATGCTGATATTTTAATCCGGGGCGACATTTCCGGTATGCGGCAAGCCATTCCGCATGGGATTGGTTTTCGGCGGGAATATCATGATGAACGTGTAGAAGTAAACTTCACCGCTTCTATTGAAGGGTTTGATATGAAAGCGCCCCATTTTAACGCGGGAATTATGGCAATCAGCCAAGCACTAACGCCGGATAAAGATGCCCTTTCTGATTGGTGTTATAAAAAAACATTTGAAATCAGTGAGCATTTGTATTACCCCGATCAAGGCATTTTACTTTTAATGTGCCAACACTTTGGGTTACACATTGATACATTGCCGGAAATGTATAATTGCGGCGCGCACCGTCCAACCTCTATTTTGCGCCAAGCACGAATCGTGCATGCTATCGGCCACCGTAAATTTTGGAAGTATTACTATTTTAACGAGTGGTTTGAATGTTATAAAGAATGGGTAAAAGAAACGGGAATTATTTGTGAGAATAATTTCCCGGTACTGAAAAAATGGGGACTGTTAAAATATCCGTTTTTTCAAGTTGCCCCGGACCCCAAAAAATTTCCGGGTAAATTTATTACATACTTATTACGCGGCCTTTTGCACTGTGAGGTTTAACGCAAGTTAATAACGCCACACTTTCCACACCACGTGCTAAGTGTGCATTTTTCGCATTGTGGTTTGCGCGCCGGGCAAATACTGCGCCCGTGCAAAATAAGTGCAATCGCTATCCAGCCCCAATACTCGTAAGGGACAATTTTGGTTAAATCTCTTTCAATTTTTACAGGGTCGGTCTCTCGGGTAAGCCCAAGCCGGAAAGCCAATCGCTTAACGTGCGTGTCCACCACAATCCCGGCGGGCTTTTTAAAGTAATCGCCTAACATCACGTTGGCCGTCTTACGCGCTACACCGCGCAAAGAAAGTAAATCGTCCATATTCTGCGGCACTTCGCCGCCGTACACGTCGCAAATGCGTTTAGACATTTCAATTAAAGAGAGCGCCTTACTGTGGTAAAACCCGGCGGAGTGAATAATTTTTTCCACGTCTTTTATATCCGCCTTCGCCAAATCATAAACGGTGGGATATTTTTTAAATAAGTGGGGTGTAATCGTGTTGACGCGCGCATCGGTACATTGGGCCGACAAAATCACCGCGCATAAAAGCTGCCACGCGTTCTCGTGGTGCAAGGGAATAACGTGCTTAGGGTATAATTTTTTAAGGGCTTTGATAAGCGGCAAAATTTCTTTTTTAGCGGTCATGATTATTTCCTAATTTCATCCAAATAAAACTGCACGCTAGCACCAATAAATTCACTAAAATAATCGCCGCGCCGGAAGGGATATCACACACAAACGAAATAAACACACCAACCCACACACTTACCACACTAAACGCAACGGCTTTCCAAAGAACCCCTTTAAACGTGCGCGACACAAGTAACGCCGACACCGGTGGAATAATCAGCAAAGCTGAAATGAGAAAAATGCCCACCACTTTAAACGCAAGCACCACCGCCACCGACGTAATCAGTATAAGCACCGTATTAACTGTTTGAACAGAAATGCCGCGCGTTTTGGCAAACGGCTCATCAAAACAAGCGGAAGTCAAATCGCGGTAAAATCCAACCAGTAAAAGTAAAATCACGCTTAGTAAAACAGCACACAAAACGGCTTCCGTCCAGGAAACAGTTAAAATACTTCCAAATAAAAAGCTGAGTAAATCCGTGTTAAATCCCCCCGCAAGCGCGGTAATTAAAAGTCCAATGGACAACCCGGCCGCGCTGACAATCCCAATCGCGGCATCACCATTTACGCGGAATTTTTGCGTCAATTTCATAATGCCCAGCGAAGAAAGCATCACCACCGGGATAGACATATACACCGGGCTTGTGGACGTTAAAAGAGCCACCGCAACCCCGGTCAAACAAATATGGCTCATGCCATCGCCAATTAACGACAAGCGTTTAAGCACCAAAAACACACCTAAAAGCGCACACGAAGCCGCTACTAACGTTCCGGCTAGTAACCCTCTTTGAACAAAACCGTAGCTTAAAAATTCGCTAATCATGATGACACTCCGTACACGCCGCGCCTAGCGGACAATGTCCGTGGCGGTTATGCAAATGGTCAATGGTGTGTTGGGCAAACGCGCCTAACTGCTTGGCTACTTCGGGTGAGTGGCAAAATTCTTCCTTCGTGCCGAAGAACACCAGGCGTTTATCAACATACATAAATTTGGAAATGTGTTTACCTACTTCGCCGGTATCGTGCGTAATCAGTAAAATGGTTACTCCGTGCTTTTTATTCAAATCGCCCAGCAAATTAAAAAACATCTCCCGCGAAGAAGCATCTAAAGCCGTAGAAGGTTCGTCCAAAATAAGCAACTGCGGACGGCTGACCAGCGCACGCGCTAGTAGTACACGCTGTTGCTGACCGATAGACAAATCATGAAAAATCGTTCCGGCATATTGCCGCGTATTGGTTTGCTGCATCGCTTCGTAAACTTGTTTAAGTTCGCGCACGCTCACACCGCTTCCATGATGTTTGGCAAGCCCCATTAGTACTACTTCTTGGGCGGAAATCGGGAATAAGGCTTGTGCTACCGGGCTTTTTTGCGCTAAATAACCGATTTTGTGCCACTCTTTAAAATCGGCTAACGGCGTTCCAAAAAGCGAAATTTTTCCTTTCCCTTTCACAAGTCCCAGCACCAATTTCAGTAGCGTGGTTTTGCCGCCGCCGTTGGGACCGATAATCCCCACATAATCGCCGGATTGTACGTCAAAGGATACATTTTCTAAGACGGGTACACGCGCGTATGCAAAATGTAAATTTTCTACTTTTAAAACGCCGGACATACAAGCCCCCGTTTTAAATTTTCTAAATTGCGGTGCATTAAATCAGTATAAGAAACTTGATTTTCAAAATCTTGCTTGGAAATATGTTCAATAGAATAAAGCGGTAAAATTTCTGCCCCCGTTTCCGCGGCCACCGTTTGTGCCAAACGCGGCGAAATAACATCTTCCGTAAAAATAGCCGGAATCTTTTTCGCGTTAATTTCGCGTGCGAGTTGCGCTATTTTTTTAGCCGAATGTTCCCCCTCGTGCGACGAGCCAGATAACGCCGTTAAGGTAATCCCGTATGGACGCAATAAATTGCCAAACGCTAAATGTCCAATATGCACAACTTCATTATATTTACAATGTGAAAGCCCCGCTTGAAAAGCCTCTTTTAATTCATATAGTTGCGCGTCAAAATTTTTCCAATTTTTATCGGTTACCGATCGGTTTTGCGGTGCAATTTCCGCTAACAACGCCCCAATCTGGTATACCATCAATTCGGCTTTGTAAAAATCCATCCAAATGTGCGGGTCCTTATCCGGACGGATTAGTTTTGCTAATTGTAAAACACGCGTTTGTTCCCCTACGGTTTTGGCTAAATCAGCCGCCCAGGGTTCCAGTTCATCCGACACATAAATAAACGCATCCGCTTGGTTTAAAGCTACTAACGCGCCCGGTGTCGGCTCAAACGAATGAGGTTCGGCTCCTGGAGGAAGAAGCATTAAAACTTCGGCCGTATTGCCCACCAGTTGTTTGGTAAGTGTATAAGGAACATACCCGGAAACCACTATTTTTGGCTTACTAGAAACGAAACGGACTGCCCGGTTAGAAACAGCCCAAAAAAGTCCGGCAGCAATTGCCAAAATAATTACTAAAAAAAGAATTTTTTTCATCTTTTATATTATACGAATTTTAAAATACGGCGCGTGCCGGAAGTTTTCAAATTTATTAAAATATAGAAAAGGAGTGTACAACTATGAGTTATTTTCTCGCATTTTTATTGGCTTTGTGTTGGGGAACCGCTTTTTTGTTCTCAAAAAATATTGTGGACGTATTACCGCCCTGCTGGAGCACGTTTTTCCGGGTGCTGGCCGGGCTTCTATTTTTTGCAGTATTCTTTGGGGCGCAACGGGCGAATTTAAAATGTCCGCTGCGGGAGTTATGGCGACCGATAGTCATCAGTTCGCTGCTTATCTTACTCCCGTTTGCGGCATTATCGTGGGGGCTTCAATATACCGTTCCTACTATTGCCGGTATCTTTAACGGAACCGTGCCGATATGGAGCTTTATCGCCGGAGCTATTTTATTAAAAGGCGAAGACCGCTTTACTTGGCGCCGAGCCGCCGGAGTAGTGATCGGCCTAGCCGGGTTACTGGTTATTATGCGCCCCCAATGGCAGGCCGCCTGGCAAACACACCTAGGGGAAATGGCCCTTTTGGGATACGGAGCATTACTGTTTATGGCTCTTTGCTACGGGCTGGGAAATGTACTTACTAAAAAAATTATGGTGGACTGCCATGAATTATCCTGGCAAGCTAATACATTTCATCAATATCTATTTGCCGCAGTGATGTTACTGGCAGTGGCCCTGACCTTGGAATCAACCCCCTCACTAACGGTTTTTAACACCCGGTTAATTGTTTCTATTTTATGTTCGGGTGTTTTTTCTTCTGCGGTGGCTTTCCTATTGATGGTGGCCCTTATTAAAAGGTGGGGCGCAACGCGCATGGCATCCGTCACGTATTTTAGCCCGGTAATTGCGATGGCAACAGACATTTTATTCCGCTCCCGTACGCCGCATCAACCGGAAGTTATTGGCTTGGCTTTAATTTTTATTAGTCTGTGGCTGATACAAAAGAAAGTGAAAGCCTAAATTTTTCGCTTAACCCAAAAAAGCACCGGGAAAATCAATACTGGTGCTTTTTTGTGCGCTTTAAAAATGATAAAATAGAATAGATGAAGTAGGCTTAACGAATGAGCAAAATTTTATAGGGTGAGGTTTTAAATGTCACAAAATATTTCTTCCGGTTCCATCAAAGAACCTATTGTTAAAGACCCGGCCGCCGAGGCCGATATTCCGTCCGGTTACGGCAAAACAGAAAGCTATCTGCTCCCGAAAGATCCGGCTTGGTTATTCTTATTTTGGGAAATTACTCAAAACACGTTGGATTGTATTAAACAACAATATCCGCAAGAAACCTTAAACAACGCACGCACCATTATCCGCTTGCACGACGTAACTGACGTAGCTTTGTTTGACGGTACTAATTCTTCCCGCTTTTACGATATGCCTGTTATTTTTGAAGCGCGCAGTTGGTATATCAACGCACCGGAATCGGGCCGCGCATATATTGCTGATTTAGGTTATTTAACCGCGGACGGTCAATTTATCCTCGTTTCGCGCAGTAACCAGACCGCACTTCCGCCCGGCCGCATTTCCAATATCATTGATGATAAATGGATGATTGTGGAAGGCGATTTCCAAAAACTTTTAAAACTGGCCGGAGCCGATTATATCGGGTTAGGTGCCAGCGAACGGATGCAGGTCGTCGGTCAACGCTGGAAACTGACCGAGCTAACTTCTTCGGGTGCGCCAAGCTCGTGGTCGTCTTTTAGCTTGCATTTAGATAAAGTAGAAGATGAAGATATTTGGCTAAAAGCCGATTGCGAAATTATCATCTACGGCTCTGCGTCCAAAAATGCCATTGTATCCATTAACGGCAAAGACATTGAACTTAAAGAAGGCAAATTCTCCATTCGTCAACATTTGCCGGCCGGCAGTGTGGTAGATTTACCCATTCACGCCCGCAACGCTAAAGGCGATAAAACGCGCCATATTCAAATCAAGGCGCTACGCGAACAAGGAAAGTAACTATGGGAAACGAAAAAGGTTATTTAGCGCTTGTACTTCATGCACACTTGCCGTTTATTAAGCACCCGGAATATCCCGATTTTCTGGAAGAAGATTGGTTCTACGAAGCCATGGTGGAAACGTACATTCCCCTCTTAAACGTATTTGAAAATTTAACCGAAGAAGGGACCGATTTCCGTTTAACCATGTCGCTCACGCCGCCACTATGCAACATGATGGAGGACCCGCTACTCATTGAACGCTTCCGCCATTATTTAAACCAACGCGTGGAACTTTCCCAAAAGGAACTCAACCGCACGCAAGGAACGGAATTTGAAGGCGTGGCGCGCATGTACTTTAATAAATTCCGCCGCTATCAAGATTTGTTTGAACACCGCTACCACGGGCATGTGCTGGAAGGTTTCAAAAAATTTCAAGACATGGGTAAACTGGAAATTATTACCTGCTGCGCAACACACGGTTATTTGCCGCTCATGGTGCATAAAGAAAGTGTCAACGCGCAAATCAAAATTGCCGCCACCGACTACCGTAGCCGCTTTGGCCGCAGTCCGCGCGGAATTTGGCTAGCAGAATGCGCCTATAACCCAGGCGACGATAAGTTTTTACGCGACGAAGGCATTCGCTTTTTCTTTACCGAATCGCACGGCGTATTACACGGAACGCCACGCCCGAAATACGGCATCTATGCCCCGGTCTATTGTCCGCGAACCGGCGTAGCCGCCTTTGCACGCGATATGGAATCGGCCCAACAAGTATGGAGTGCCGAATCCGGCTATCCCGGCGACCCGCGCTACCGCGAATTTTACCGCGATTTAGGGTACGATTTGGATTATGACTACATTAAACCATATCTGCATAGCGACGGTGTACGCCGCAATATCGGCATGAAATATCATAAAATTACCGGCAAAGTGGCTTTAAATCAAAAGCAGGCCTACGACCCGTATGCTGCGCGTGAAGTAGCTGCCGAGCATGCCGGGAACTTTATGTTCAACCGCCAAAAACAGATTGAATATTTAAGCACGCTCATTGACCGAAAGCCGCTTGTTGTTTCCATGTACGACGCGGAACTCTACGGGCATTGGTGGTACGAAGGGATTGATTTCTTGGAATACTTATTTAAGAAAATCTATTACGACCAAGACGAAATCAAACTCGTTACGCCCAGCGAATATTTGGAAATGTATCCGCAAAATCAAGCGGTACAACCGTCCATGTCCTCGTGGGGTGACAAAGGGTATCACGATGTGTGGCTTAATAGCGGGAACGATTGGATTTACCGCCACCTCATTAAATCGGCCGAGCGCATGATGGAACTGGCCAACAAGTTCCCCAGTGCCGGCGGGTTACTGCGCCGCGCACTTAACCAAGCCGCGCGCGAACTGGTGCTGATGCAATCGTCCGACTGGGCGTTTTTGATGACGACCGGAACCGCCAAAGAATACTCCACTAAACGCACGAAAGATCATATCAAGCGTTTTAATGAACTCTATGAACAAATCCAAGGCAATCGTATTAACGAAGCGTATGTTTACGAGCTGGAACTGAAAGAT
>CACZKQ010000026.1 GCA_902781765.1 uncultured Elusimicrobium sp.
GGGCGGAGTGCAAGAACATTCGGTTCCACGATCTCCGCCACACATTCGCGACCACCGCGCTGGAGCACGGCATGGACATCAAGACGCTCTCCGCCATCATCGGCCACGTCTCGTCCGCCACGACCATCGACATCTACAGCCACATCACGAACGCCATGCAGGTCCGGGCGGCGGGGAAGATCGAGCAGGGAATCGGGCGAGGGGAGGCCTTTGCGCCCCGCGAGGGCGCCGGCGGGGAAACACCCGCCGAGCAGGAAAACCCGCCGCAGAGGGCGAAATTCGAGCCCTGCCGCGGCAAAATCCGCAAGTCCGGCACCGGCGGCATCTATCAGATCAACGACCACCTCTACGAAGGGCGCTACACCCCCACCAACGCCCACGGCAAGCGCGAGGTCCACACGGTCTACGCCAAAACCCGCGAGGAGGTGGAACCCCTGCTGGAGCAGATGATCGCCGAGGTCCGTGCACAGATCAAGGAGGAGAAGCGGCAACTGAAAGAATCAGCAGCCGGGTCAGAATCTGTAGCAGGGTAAACAAAGAAAAAGCTAATAGGCATTCGAGTCAGTTTCTAGTTACTTTGTGATGTGGTCTCGCCCTTGAGTGTAAAATTGATCCAATTATGCTTTGCTTCATACTGATCGATTGCAAAGGATGTAACCACACCTAATGCAGCAATTGATTCAGAGACAGCTCCGACAACAGTATTACCTGTTGTAAGACTAAACAAGGCTGCAGGAGCAGATAAAAGAGTTAAATATCGAGACCATTTTTTAGCGGTTGGAAAACGCTTATGAAGAATACGAGAGTGCTTCTCCTTTTCCTGCTCGAATTCCTTTTTTATTTCTATCGGTATCAATAGACCGTCACTAATATCTCGCTTTTTTATTATCCGGCTGAGTACCTCCTTGATTTGGTGAATCTCATCATAGTCACGCCACTCAAGATACCGTTTCAAATCTGCTTCTGTATTAAACAAAAACTTATCAAAGCATTCATCTTCCATATGCGCACAAGTCCTACAATCAGAAATAATAAGATTTCCTTCAACAGTGGTATGAGCCTTATCTTTAGCAACAGCGCTAATTTTATAGTTGTTTCCTTTGACTCCAATTTTGAAACGTTTCGGGCCTAATTCAAGCACCTTACGTGTATCCCGTTGAAACTGGACCGGATCCCCGGACAATAGCGATAAGCGTAATAAATCGTTGGTATAGTACCCATACCGCACGTAATGCGCTTCTTCCAAAATAGCAATTTTTTGCAAGTGTTCCCGCGCTTGGCGCACATAAGACATCTGCAACAACTTCCCGCCGCCAAAATACTGGTTATAAGCGGTCCATGCAAAAGTCATCAGCAGGATTCCCCCCAAGGAACGCACAATCCAACGTTCCCAAACTGCTTTCTGGCGAATCTGCACAACAACGCTACCCGCTATAAAATCATGTAATGCACGATGGCGATCATCAAAGAAAGAGAACAAAAATCCGCAAAACAGCAATCCGCCGCTAATATAATACCCTAAGGCACGCAAGAAAGCACGGAAAAAAGAAATGGGACCTTCTAAATCCTGCCTGACGACGGCAATCCCTACTAAACTTTTCCCCAATGTAACCCGGTCTCCCGACGAAAAAATGGCCTCATATAAAATAAACAATAAATTGATACTCCCCAGGACTGCAAAGAAATGCCATAATTCCAATTCTTCGCCAAGCCCATTAAAAATCAATCGGCCAATCCACTGCCCCGGTATAAAAATCAGGCCATAGTCAATCAGCAAGGCCACAAACCGTTCCGAAACAGATGCATACACAATCTTTGGCGTATCGGTATCTTTAGACGAAACCGTCTGGACGGGTACTTCCGGATCCATAATATTGATGCGGTGTTCTTCCATAAACAATCTCCTTGTTTTTATTATAACAAGTTTTTGCCCGCTTCGCTAAAATAGCATAAGAAAAGCGGCTATGTAAAATAGCCGCTTTTCTGCAAGTTAAGAAACTTGACATCAACCATTATCAGGACGCCGCAATTCCTAACGAAGAGAACAACACATACACGCCAAACACACACAACACGATAGCCACACTTACCCACACGCCTTTGTTCCAAGGCGTAATGTCCACTACGTTTAAGTTTTTTCCGTCATCATATTTATTGGAAGACGACCACAACCTGCCGGTGATATACATAAATACCACCGAAACGGCAAACAGAATCGCCAAAATATGCAAGAAGTGCAACCCCGTATTGATGACACCCAACTGAGTCAGCCCGTAACCAACCATAAAGAAAATCAGCGTTACTTTAGCCGACCAAGCCGGAGCGGTTTTGTTGAGCATACCGAAAATAATCAGCGTAAAAATCGGCACGTTGTAAAAACCGTTTACCATTTGGAGATAGTTAAATAAGCCCGACGGAGCTTTGGCAATCAACGGAGCCACACACATAGAGAAAATTGCTAAGAAAATCCCTACAAATTTCCCTTTTTGTACCAATTCATGGTCCGTAGCCGTCGGCTTAATAAGCGGTTTATAGACATTAAGCATAAACAAGGTAGAAGTAGAGTTCAAAGCCGCATTAAACGAACTCAAAATGGCGCCAAATAATACCGCTGCGAAGAAACCTGTTAAGTAGAAAGGTAATACGGTTTTGACTAACATTGGATAAGCCATATCGCCCACTTCAAGCGGATTATTTTGGAAGATGTGAAAGGCAATAATGCCCGGAATAATTAAGTACAACGGACCGAAAAGTTTAAAAATAGCCGCCAAGAGAAGCCCTTTTTGGCCTTCTTTCAAATTTTTCGCCGCAAGTGCACGCTGAATAATCGTCTGGTTACAGCCCCAGTAAAACAGGTTGACCAGTAACATTCCGGTAAACATGGTGGCAAACGGAACCGGGTCAGTTGCGTTACCAATCGCGTTAAATTTCTCCGGATGTGATTTAACTACTTCAGTAAGGCCGGCTAAGATACCGCCGTCGCCCCCCACATAAGCAAGTGCGAATAACGGGACCATTAACCCGCCAATAATCAAACCAATACCGTTAAGTGTATCGGCAATAGCCATAATACGCAATCCGCCAAAGACCGTATATAAACATCCCAACACCCCAATCGCAATCACTACCACAATAATCGCCATCATGGGAGATAAATGGAAGGTTCCCATAATATCAAAAATACCGCCCATCCCAATTGCACCGGAATATAATACCGTCGGGAGTAAAATCAGCACATAGCCGGCTAAAAATAAAAAATTGACGAACTGTTTAGTTGCTGCATCATAACGTTCGCCAATAAAATCAGGAATTGTCGCATAGCCTTTTTTAAGGTAACGCGGCAAAAAGAAAAAGGCTACGATAATTAGTGTAATAGAAGCACCTACTTCGTAACCCATTCCGGACATATTAAACATATATCCCTGACCATTAAGTCCTACCATTTGTTCGGTGGACAAATTGGTTAATAGTAAAGAGGCAGCAATAACCCACCCGGTTAGTCCTCTTCCGGCTAGAAAGTAGCCTTCTGAGGATGAGGCATCTTTTTTACGAGTCAAGTAATACGAAGTACCTAGTACGAGGGCCGTAAACCCGACGAATGACGTAATCGTCAACAACATAAATCCTCCTGTGTATCCAATGAATTTTCCGGCACGTAGCCGGTCCGGCTTTAATACAAACGGTCTTTGACATCTATACTACACACAAGCCCTTGATTTTACTTCTCTTAATTCTTATACTTGTGATATGAACAGGGCTTGCTTCTTTCATTGTAAATATAATCAGCGAGTTCGTCAACTACCCAAAAGGAGAAAAATATGATTATTTGGTTTTTATTCGGTGCGATGTGTATGCTGGTTATATTATTTCTCGCTGCTTATTGGAAATTTATGCAACTTAACCGCGCAACCAAATTCGCGTGGCAACAATTAGAAAATAACTTAAAAAACAGGGCCGAACTAATCCCTACGCTAGCGCTCTGTGCCGCTGCATTCAACGAATTAGACCGCAACTTCCTAGAACAACTTTATCATATGAAAGAAATCTGCCGCCAACCGGCTCCACTAAAAGAACGCGTTTTACATGAAGAACAAGTAACTCAAGCGTTTAAAAAAGTATTTACCGCAGCACAAAATCACCCGGAATTAACTATGAATGATAGTTTTTCCCGCTTGCGCGATAACGTCATCAAAGCGGAAGGGAAAGTGCAACGTTCCAAACGCAAATACAATAGCGCCGCACGCGATTTTAACACAATTACCACAGTCATCCCACTTAATTTGATTGCGGTACTTTTTGAACTGTCCCCTTATGAATATTTTGATTTTGGTCCCAGTATTTCTAAATCAATAGAGTAAATTTTTTATCTCCCCCAAAAAGTAGTATCATATAAGTATGATTATTCAAGATGAAAAAATTGAACGAACGCTTGAAAAAGCGTCCTCGTATGACGACTCGCAAGTAGCCGCCATTTTAACAAAAGCCAAAGAACTTAAAGGAATTTCTTTGGACGAAGCGGCAGTGTTACTCAACTTAACCGATTCCAACTTATTAAATCAGCTTTTTGAAACTGCAAAATATATAAAAGAAGCTATCTACGGCAACCGCATTGTGCTGTTTGCCCCTTTATATATTTCCAACTTGTGTACCAATGAATGTATCTACTGCGCGTTTCGCCGCTCGAACACCACGCTTAAACGCCATGCCAGCAGCCAAGACGAAATCCGCCAAGAAATAGAGGCCCTGTTAAAACAAGGCCACAAGCGCGTGTTAATGGTAGCCGGCGAAGCATATCCCGGCGGCGGCTTACAATACGTTTACGATAGCATTAAAACGATTTACGACACCCGCTGGAACGGACATAACATCCGCCGCGTCAACGTCAATATCGCACCGCTGACCTTGCCCGAATTTGAAGAACTCAAAAAATGCAACATCGGCACCTACCAGCTTTTCCAAGAAACGTATCACCAAAAAACATACGAAAAACTGCATATTGCCGGAGCAAAAAAAGATTTTCAATTCCGCCTAAACGCCATGGACCGCGCGTTGCAAGCCGGCATGAACGACGTAGGCATTGGGCCTTTGCTCGGTTTATACAATCACAAATTTGATATTTTGGCCACGTTAGAGCACTCGTGGTATTTGGATAAAACGTACGGGGTCGGGCCGCATACCATTTCCATTCCGCGCATTGAACCGGCCGAAGGAAGTGATTTCAGCCAACACCCCAACGACGTTTTGACCGATGACGATTTCAAAAAATGTGTCGCGGTGCTACGTTTGGCCGTGCCGTACACGGGAATTATTTTAAGTACGCGCGAAACACCGCAAATGCGTAACGAATGTTTGGAACTTGGCGTATCGCAAATTTCCGCCGATTCCCGCGTCAATCCCGGAGGATATTCCTACGACAAAGAAAACGGCAGCCAGTTTACGCTTAGCGATAGCCGCACCTTAGCCGAAGTGATTGATGCCATCGTGGATGCCAAGCACATGCCGTCTTTCTGCACCGGGTGTTACCGCTTGGGCCGCGTAGGCAAAGACTTTATGGACATGGCAAAACCGGGCTTAATTAAAACGCATTGTCTGCCCAATGCCATGTTTACCTTTGCCGAATATTTGGAAGATTTTGCCCCCTTACCGCTCAAAGAAAAGGGATATGCGCTTATCAACCAAACGGCCAAAGAAGCGTTCCCGGCCGATTCCCCCATTCATAAACTGATTGAGGAGAATTTAACCAAAATCAAAACCGGCAAGCGCGACTTGTACTTTTAACAGTAAAACTCCCCGAGATGTACTCGGGGAGTTTTTTAAAACGAACAAGCGTAGTCCTTATTTTTTGTAATAGTTACTTACAAAATCAAAGAATACTTCGGCCACGTCAGGCGATACACCATAGCGTTCTTGTAACTGTTCCACGGAATACGGAGCAACATAATCACCACCTGCTGTTTCTTCCATACCGATATGGTAGCGAAGCTCATCTACCGTCGTGGTTCTTCCCCAACCGGCGGCAATCGGCTTTTTGAAGGCGGAACGCTTTACAAAGAACTCTGTTCCTTGGCAATCCTTTTCCATTTGCTTATAAGCCTCAATCATAGGAACAAACGCTTCTATGATATCTTTCGGACGGTAAGAAGTCGCAGCCTGTACGAACTTAACAAACTTATTATAAGGTTCATCTAATTCACCACCGTATTCGAAACTCATGTTTTCAAATACACTAATTAGACTCCGTTGCTCTTTGGATAATAGATTGCTTTTGATATTATATTCCAACAGAGCAATTTCTTTATCTTTATTTTCTTGCGGGAAATAGCTATCAAAAATTTCAATCATCCCAATCGGGCGGTAGTTGTTCCAACCGGCCCAAGTTTCTTTGGCCAACATATTGGCCAGTTTAATTTTTTCTTCTTCCGTTGTAGCTCTTCCAAAATCTGCATTATAAACCGACAAGGCCACAAATAACGGGCGCAAGGTTTTGTAGGAAGGATTTTGAACAGTAGCTAATTTTTTTTGGTAATGTTCATAAGGATAAGGATTGTCACAAGTATTTTTTAAATCTGCGGCAATCGTGCGCGTAAGGCGGGCTTCCAACACCTTGCTTTCACCAGTATCAGGATTTGCATGTAACGATACACATCCTAAGCAAACAACAGCAAGTGCAGCTGATAGTTTTTGATACATATACTCTCCTTTTTAGTAATAAGATAGTTTTATTCTAATACTTTTATAATTTGACCGCAATTACCTAAAGGACCTATTTACAAGTGGTTTTTAGACCTACGAAAAATTGGGACTATAAAATCGTCTTCACAATCTATTGGGACACAAAAAAGACCGGGCATTAAAGCCCGGTCTTTTCGTTTCCTTTTGAAAAAGGATACTATTAGAACTTAATCAACATACCCAGTTGGCCTTTGACGTTGTCACTGCCAAAATTGGTTTTGTTGAAAGCCGTACCTTCCCAGGTGGTCAACTTAGCATAACCGGCACCGGCAAACAATTCCACATATTCGTTGTGGGCATATTTAACGGTAACGTCAGCTTCCCAGGTGGAAGAGTGTTTCAGCCGGTGATCTTGGAAAGAATAACCATCCAAGGATACGGTCCATTTGTCGGCCGGTTTAACATCAAAACCAAGGTTGAATAACGCTACCCCGCCAATGCTATAGTTGTCGATTGCACCACCTAAGCGATGACCTACGAGCAAGCCCGGAGTATAGTTACCAAACGCAAAAAAGTTGTTGTTGGCATACATAGCCGCACCGCGAACGGTAACAGCTTCAATGTCAGTAGCTACATCAACTTTTGCCATGTGGCCGGTAGAATCGTGTTCACGGACAAATTTATCGCCACCGAAGTTGCGCGCATATTCAGCACCAAAGCGCACCGGCGTATTGACCGTTAATTTTGCACCATAGATACCGGAGTGTCTATCATCCCCCGCGCCGTTGATGGCCGGAAGACCATTAAAATCATATCCGTAAACTTGCGCTTTGATTTCATCCGTCAAGTTTAGTTTCAAATCAGCGCCGAACACATCATACTCGTTAGCAGGGAGCGGAGCCATTGCAGGGTTATTCATAACACCAATGTTTCCGGTCCAAGCTTGACCAGCCAGCGTGTTATTTGTTCTACCGGCAATTACAGTAAACGCTTTGAAATCATCCGCGTAGGTGATTTTCGCCGCATCTAAAGCACGGGTATAACCATTAAATTCAGCGTTGTAGTGATTGGGGCCAAAATACATTACGGCACTATCTTCATCGCCGTAGAATTGGCGGCCCACAGTGGCTTCCAAGCAGCAGAATAAATTATGGAGCACCACATTGGCTTCCACTAAACGAATGTTATCCCAATAGTTTTGGGTGGTTTTTCCAGCAGAGTTATCAGCCCCCCAAATATTGGCATATTGGAACATTAAATTAGCGGTAACGTCTTCCACTAAATCAGCGGAAAGACCAGCTAACACACGAGCGCTCGTGCCACGATTATATGCATTGGCCGGGGCCACCGTGGTATGATTCACATCAGAGGCGATTACTTGAATATCACCTTTGAGGTTTACGTTTGATAATACATCAGCGTTTGCGGCAACCGGGAACAACACGGCGGCAGCCAACAAGCTTAGTAGTTTTTTCATTACGTTACATCCTCCTGTTTGATGTTTTAACTACCTACTACATTTTTTATTAAAACTCTTTACGCAAAAATTTGCAAGCCTTTTTATAAATTAACCTTGACAGCCTTTTTCTAAATTGTTATCTTATCTGTCCAACAAAAAATAGTTTCTTAAAAAAATAGAAATTTCCGACGGATTAAAAGGCAAAAGGCAGACTTTTTAGTCTGCCTTTTGTGCTGAGGATAGCTGTTAACAACTGTGTTTATCTTACGCCCACAATGCAAGTTTTGTTACTTTGTCGGCGCGTCTTACTTTTGGTTCGCCAACCAATTCTTGAATGTACGCTTCGCAAACAAAAATTTTAGTACCGGGGAGTAAATGTCCGCCTACTACGTTATAATCTTTGCCGGATAACATCACGTGCGCATGAACCGTTGGACGGTTATCCTGAATGCTGATATTACCGGTAAGTGATAAAAGTTCCATTTCTTCGTTCAGTATTTTTTTGTCGTATTTTTTCTTAGCTTGATCAAAATAGGCAATGGTGGCATTGGACACAGAACCGACCACATGAACAATCCCACATTTGACTTGATTATCATGACAAAAATCAGCTAAAGACTCCAGCAAATCTTTCCCTTTAGGAAGTCTGAAAATATAAGTCCGTCCGGTTAAATAAGGTTTTTCTTCTGCCATTTTATTCTCCTTTCAAGGTCTACAACCAAGTTGCAGCCTTTTTCAAATCTTGCGCGTAAGCACGTACTGCTTTAAGTAAGTTAGCCGTATCTAAACCGGCTTCTTCATATACTTTTGCAGCCGCTCCGCTTCCAAGAAACACACCGTTTTTATGCGGGAACAGTGTGTGTTGCCGACCGGATTGGCTTAATAGCCAAGCTTCTAAGGTCGGTAATGTAAAATCGGTAATTCCCATCGCCTGATGACGAAGTTCAAGCGGCAGGATTTTTTCTTGCTCGCTTTGAGGCAAGAGTTCAAAAAGTTCCCGGCTTGTTACGTAGATGATATTTACGTCCGGGCCGTTTGCGTCTAGTTCCGGTAGTATTTCTGCCACCAAATGGCCCACACCAGTCCCTTGGACAATAACGGTCCCTTCCGCTTTTCCTTTTGCGCGGCGCATGTAATAGACACCATTTATCGCCTGGTTTGCCGGTTCCATCCTCAACGCTTCGCGGTCTAGGAAGTTGTAGGAAGGGCGTACCACAAAGGGCGCAAAAATCGCGGGACGTTTTGCAAGTGACGCCGTTACAAGCGGCCAAATTTCGTCCACTTCTAAAGGAGTAACCGTAATACATGCGCCTTTCGGGAAATTATCCTGTAAAAGTTGCAAGGACTGCGGGTCTGCATGTGTTGGGCCGTCTTCTCCGGTAGGCAAGCTGGCATGCCCATTAAATAAAATAAAGGTATTTGGATGCTGCCCGGCCTCGCGTGCCGCTTGCACACCAATGGCATGTAAACGCGCAGCAACGTGTTCAAAAGCTACAAAGGCTCCGTAGGAAGAAGCCACCCCAATTTGTTTTCCAAATGCGGAAATACCACTACATACGGCTGCCATACCATCCTCACAAATACCGCCTGCGGAAATTTGGCGCGAAAGCGGATTAGTAGCCGCGTTAAAATAGCCGCTTGCAAACCCTTTGGCAATTGCGCCAGCCCCGGTAGAGCCGTAAAGATCCGCCGAACCAACCAGTATAGAACCGTTTGTCTGTTTATTTAAGTAATTTAACACGCTCCCCAATACGCCGCGGGTCGTATAGCCTTTGCCTTTTTCAAAAGTAAATTCGGCCGGGGGTTGGACCGGGGAAAATTTCGTATAAACCGCTTGGCAATCCCCAACTCCGTCGCGCTCAACACGGTGCAAATCATTTAACTGTTCGGCACGCTTGTAAACTTGACCGGCAACAAAAGCACACAGTTCTTTTTCCTTTTCCAAAACGCAACGGACAGTTTGTAAACTATCCCAATAAAAATTTTCCACATTATCGGCCGATTTGTCCCCTTCAAAGCGCGGGAAAGTAACTGCAAATGTTTTTTCAAATTCAGCCAAGGAATCGTAAAACTCCGGCGACGCAAACTTATGCCCGCTTCCGTGGGAAGCTTTACCTTCCAAGCCGTATTTCCATCCTTTGACCGTGCGGTAAATAATGGCGGTGGGTTGATGATTTTTTACTTCAGCGGCCAATTGGTGCGCAGCGTGGATTTGATTAAAATCATGTCCGTTGGGAACGTAAATCACATTAAAATCATGGATGTAGAAAAATTCGCAAGGATTCCATTGAACGTAATCGCCGGGTTTATCACCCTCACTGGTAACCCGTTCGCTTTCAATGGAGGCTTCATTCCAATCTATATGAAAAATAGCGTTCTTTAATTGTGCTGTAGCGGCTATGGCGGCTGCCTCGCTAACGCGCCCGGCGGTTAAACCGCCTTCACCTTCCACGATATGCACGCGCGGGCAGTTTTCTCCGTACGTATCGGCCGCGCCAATGGCAAGCCCTACCGCTGACCCGTCACCCACACCGCTAGCCCCGGTAGTGGTGCGGACAAAAGGCACTAAAGGTTCCGGATGGCCGCCCAACGGTTTTGCATTTAGCTTTTTAAATAAAGGAGTTCCTTGTACTTTATTATGGCGAAAGCCGAGTAAATCTTCCAAGCGAAGTTGGTCTTTTTCTAAGGGAGCAAGTAAGTCGGGTTTTGCCACGCGTACACATTCATTACGTAAAGCCCACATGGCATATAGGCCCAAGGCTTTATGTCCGGCTGCATATGAAATAATATCTGCATCCAACCTGCCCGGTTTTGCTAATTCATACCCCATTTCCTTATATAAGAGGTGTTCTACTATTCGTCCGCACGAGATACTTCCGCCGGGATGCCCGGAAGTGGGTACATAATTATATAGGATAGATACTAATGTCCGATAGACAACGTCCAATTTTTCAAAATAATTCTTTTCTTCTTCCAAAAACCGATAGGCGGGCTCGGAAGTATATTGCGTTACATCAACAAACACACCTCTTTTTTTAGCAAAAGGAAACGGTGTCATATTAAATTTTCTCCTCCCCTGGTAGGGATTCATTTACAAAATTGTGTACCAAATCAAACATAGCGCAAACGTCGTCTTTGCTAAGGACTTCCACGTTGGAATGAATGTTTCGTGTAGGAATAGAAAGCGAACAACTGGGAATCCCTGTTTTGGACAGATGTACCGCACCTGCGTCAGTACCGCCGCGCGGAGCGACACGAATTTGAAAAGGAATGTGGTGCGATTTACAACATGAAATTAAATGCTCTAGCAGCGGGGTAGGTGTAATCGTTCTGGCATCTAAGGCAGTAACCCCCACTCCATGGCCTAATTGCACGATATAATCTTGCGGCAACACACCGGGAATATCCGCCGCACCGGTAGTATCTAAGGTTAAACAAACGTCCGCGTTAAGTCCATAAGCAGCGGTGGTAGCACCGCGCAAGCCGACTTCTTCTTGCGTGGAAAACACCGCATAAATGGTATGTTTCGGTTTTTTGAGGGTACGCAACAACTCGGCCAAGATGAACACGCCCACGCGGTTATCTAACGATTTAGCAGATACCAACCCATTCCCAAATTCTAAATAAGGGCGGTCCAAAACAGCCACATCCCCGACAGAAACCTGCGAGCGGACTTGTTCCACGGGAAGACCTAAATCAATAAATAATTCTTTTACTGGGATTGCTTTAGCCCGGTCAGCCTCTGTTGTAATATGGGCGGGTTTCGTACCGATAATTCCGGGGAGTTCCCCCGTTTTTGTTTGTACTCGTACACGCTGAGCCAGTAACGTACGCGGATCAATACCGCCTACTGTAATAAAACGCAAAAAACCCCGTTCGTCAATGTGATTTACCATTAACCCTACTTCATCCATATGGGCGCAGAGTAAAATAGCGCGTTTAGACGTTCCTTTCCGCGTCACAATCAGGTTTCCTAACGCATCTATCTTTACTTCGTCCGCATTAACAGCCAAATGATGCTGCAAATACGTTCTCACCGCTTGCTCCCGGCCGGAAACACCAGGTAGTTGGGTTAATGTTTTAAGAAGGGAAAAATCCAATTTTTGTTTCATGAAAACTCACTTTTTGACACTTAAGGTATCTACATTATACGCAGAAGCCCCAAAAAAAGCAAGTTTTTTCTTCGTAATTTGGCATATTCCCTTACAAAGGATTGTTACAAAACGAACAAAAAATTGTAGAATAATGGGGAATGTAGTTTAATTTAGGAGGGTTTCATGACCGTTTCTTACAAAGACTTGGGTTTAGTAAATACCCGTCAGATGTTTAAAGATGCCATGGCCGGCGGCTATGCCATTCCGGCTTATAACTTCAACAATATGGAACAATTGCAAGCCATCGTAACCGCTTGTGTGCAAACCGGTTCCCCGGTAATTTTGCAAGTTTCCAAAGGCGCACGTCAGTATGCCAATGCCACCTTGCTTCGCTGGATGGCCCGCGGTGCGGTAGAAATGATGAAAGAACTTGGCAAACCGGTTCCGCTCTGCTTGCACTTGGATCACGGTGATTCTTTTGAACTGTGCAAAGACTGCATTGACAATGGTTTTTCCTCTGTAATGATTGACGGCTCTCACTTGCCGTATGAAGAAAACGTCGCACTTACCAAAAAAGTAGTAGATTATGCGCACCAACATGATGTAACCGTGGAAGGTGAATTAGGCGTTTTGGCCGGGATTGAAGATGAAGTTTCCGCCGAACACCACACGTATACCGACCCGGCCCAAGTGGAAGATTTCGTAAAACGCACCGGGGTAGATTCCTTGGCAATTTCTATCGGTACGAGCCACGGCGCTTATAAATTCAAAGTAAAACCGGGCGAAAAACTCCCCGAACTTCGCTTTGATATTTTGGAAGAAGTTTCCAAACGCTTGCCCGGCTTCCCGATTGTGCTCCACGGTTCTTCTTCCGTACCGCAATGGGCGGTTAAACAAATTAACGAATACGGCGGCAAATTGGACAACACCGCCGGCATTCCCGAAGAACAACTGCGCAAAGCCGCTAAATCGGCTGTGTGCAAAATCAATGTGGATTCGGACGGCCGCCTGGTGATGACCGCCACCATCCGCAAAATCTTCGCTACCAAGCCGGCTGAATTTGACCCGCGCAAATACTTAGGCCCGGCCCGCGAAGAACTCATCAAAATGTATGCCGAAAAGAACGAAAAAGTATTTGGTTCCGCCGGCAGAATTAAATAAGGTTAGTTAACAACTATTAAGAAAAATTCCCTTCGCTTATATGCGAAGGGAATTTATTTTTTATAACTAGCAATATTTACCACTCTTTTTTGCGGAAAATTTCCGTTACGCGCTCAAAAATTCCGTTACAGTACGCAATCGCAAGACCGTAATTAGACACAGGCACCCCTTTCTTTATCAATTTTTC